>NZ_JAEHCA010000035.1:0-39639 GCF_016483345.1 Bacillus cereus group sp. N24 | reverse complement strand
ATGTTTGGAACTTAAATGAAAAAACAAATTTTAATAATCTAAGACCATTACGAGACAAAAATTATATAAAAAAGTAGTAAAGTAAGTAACCGATTCCTTAACGTACAGGGAATCGGTTGATTTGTGTCAAAAATGTGTCTAAACGTACAATTTTCTTTTTTTGATATGGTGACCCCTTATGGGAAGAAAAATCGGTGCAAACTATTCAGTGACTACAACATTAGCATTTACGGCGGGTAGCAATAACTTTGAATTAGCAATTGCTGTGGCTGTTGGGGTCTTTGGTATTCATTCAGGTGCAGCATTTGCAGCTGTCATTGGGCCATTAGTCGAAGTACCTGTAATGATTGCACTTGTAAATGTTGCTTTTTGGTTTAAACGCAAATACTTTAATGACCAATCAATATAAATTAAAAAACAAAGGTGGAAAACAACATGGAAAACAAAAAGACGATCTACTTTTTATGCACGGGAAACTCGTGCCGCAGCCAAATGGCAGAAGCTTTTGGGAAACAATACCTAGGTGATAAGTGGAATGTATATTCCGCAGGAATCGAAGCGCATGGCGTGAATCCGAATGCTATTAAAGCCATGAAAGAAGTGGATATCGACATAACAAATCAAACATCAGATATTATTGATTCAAACATTTTAAATAGCGCTGATTTAGTGGTGACTCTTTGTAGTCATGCGGATTCTGTGTGTCCGTCTACACCTCCGCATGTGAATCGTGTTCATTGGGGATTCGATGATCCCGCTGGAAAAGAGTGGGCTGAATTTCAACGTGTTCGTGATGAAATCGGTGCACGTATTAAGCGATTCGCTGAAACAGGTGAATAATCAAATGAAAAAGACCTTTCAAAGCTGAACTGAACCCCAAAAATTAGACAAATATATTAAGCAGCTACTAAGGATTGAACTCTGTATTGCACAGGGGACAATCCTTTTAGTTTTGTTTTAATTCTTTTGTGATTGTAGTAATGAATATAAGTTTCTAGTTCTTGCTTAAATTGTTCCATACTTTCAAACTCTTTAAGATAAAGTAATTCAGACTTTAATAAGCCAAAGAAATTTTCCATGACTGCATTATCTAAGCAATTTCCCTTACGGGACATACTTTGGATAACGTTATGTTTTTTAAGCGACTGATGATATTGTCGCATTTGATAATGCCAACCTTGATCCGAGTGTAAAATAGGAGTTTCCTTATCATTCAAACGTTGAAACGCCTTATTTAACATTTTAGAAACAAGGGAATAGGCAGGTCTATGTTCTATATTGTAAGCTATAATTTCTCCGTTATATAAGTCTAAAATGGGTGATAGATATAGTTTTTTACCATGTAAGTGAAACTCCGTCACATCTGTTACCCATTTTTCATTTGGTTTTGATGCGTGAAAATTACGTTTTAAAATATTAGGAGCGAATTTCCCGACAGTCCCTTTATATGAACGATATTTTTTTAATCGAACAAGACATTTTAATCCCAGGATATTCATTAAACGTCGAACGGTTTTATGATTTAATGCATGGCCTCGATTACGTAATTCCAATGTAATACGACGATAACCATACCTCCCAAAATTCTCACTAAAGATCTCTTTAATTAATTCTTTAACTTTCTTATATTTATCTGGACGTTTCGCTTGTTTCATCCAGTAATAATACGTACTACGAGCGATATTAGCGACTTTCACAAGGTCAACGACCTTGTATTTATGCCTTAATTCATAAATCAATTGCGCTTTGTCTTGGTCTGTGATGTTTTCTTCTTTTGAACTAAGGCATTTAACTTTTTTAAATAGTCATTTTCCATACGCAGACGTTCATTCTCTGCTTGTAGCGCTTCTATAGAACCTTCAAGAGATACTTCGTTTTGTTTTAAATGTTGTAGCTTAGCTTTTTCTTTGGCCATGGTTAGACGCCCCTTTTTCTTTGATTTTAGGGCATCTAATCCTTCTGTTTCATAAGCTACTTTCCATTTTCGGAGTGTTTCGCAAGAAGGAATATTAAAAAAAGCAGCTGTTTCTCTCAGAGATGTCCCATTTTCATTCATATAATGAATTACATCTAGTTTATACTCGAGAGAGTAAGTTGTATAGCGTTTTTCAAACGCCTTTTCCCCTGAAAATTCAAACCGTTTAATCCATTGATAAAGTTCTCTAGGATGAACCCCTATAGAATTAGCAATGGTTTTTCCGCCTTCTGTACCTTCTAGATATCGTTTTACTGCTTGTATTTTATCTTTTGAAGAAAATTTAGCCATAAAAAGTGCACCTCCAATTGTTAATTATGTGTCTAACAATTGGGGTGCACTTCAAGCATGAAAGGTCTTTTTTGCATATCATACTCATGTTAAATTAATAAATTCTTTGAGTGAATGGGAAGATGAAACCATATCTTGGTTTCATCTTGTCCTATTTCTAATTTATTGTATATTAATTACACATTAAAATTCTCCATCACCAATTAAATTTCCAGCATCGTTATCTTTAGTTAATCTCTGCTTCAAATAATTTTCTTTCGTAGTCCGATCGTTTTTATGACCAACTGCCGCTGCTATTACATGAGGTGCAAGTCCCTTGTAATCATATAAATACTGTACATAAAAATGTCTAAAAAAGTGGGGAGTAATTCTTATATTCTCCGTAAAGGATAACTTAGTATCTCTTATAATCTTAGAAATATATTGTGATAAGTAATTTTCTCTATAAGCAGTATGGTTTTTCGTTTGGAAAATGGTCCCGCCATTTTTATTTCCTATATCTATAGGTAATCTCCTACGGAGTCGAAACGCAACAATACGATTAAAAATTTCCTTATTAATAGAAACAATCCGTTCATTATCTCCCTTTGTATCAACTGTTAAATAATAACGTCCACGTATATCATCATATTCAAGATCTTCCCATTTTGCATGCGCTACTTCCGCAACACGTAACCCTGTGGTAGATAGGACCGATAGTAAGGCATAATTGATTTCATTATCCTTATAATAATAAAGAAGCTGCTTGACTTCTCCATATGATAACTCACGCTTTGGTTTATATTGTTTATTCACCGTCGTACTTAAAATTTCTATATGAAGAGGCTCCTGGATATATTGAATTTCATATAGCCATTTCAAATAGGAACGGATTACACCAAGTTTTCTACTAATTGTAGATGTTTTGTATTTTTCTTTTGATTGATAAGAGATTGCCTCCTGGGATAACCATTTTTGATAGTTACGGATATGCCGTTTTCTTAAATTCCTCCAGACTTGTCCAACTTCAAAATCTGTTACATCTTTCTGCAAAAAATCCGTACTCTGTTTGACAAAAAAGTAAAACTGACTTAGATCACGTGCATATAGAATTCTAGAAACATCTTTGATACGTTTCTCTTGATCAAAATGCGTTTGCCGGTTTAAGTAGTAATATAATATCTCTTCATCAGAAAATCCCTCATATGTATAGGTATCTTTTCTTTCATTATTTTCTTTTTTAAATTCAGCTTCATTTATATAATCACGATTCCATAATGCAATTATGTTTGTGAATTTTTGTTTTTGTTTCTCTATGTTTTCTAAAGAAGTTTCATTATGAATTGAATTCAATTCAAATATCATTATCCTTCAACTCCTTATTAATTCTTTTTATATTTATTATTATAACTGAATTACATTCAAAATTAGTTACATAGTAAAATTAAATTTTATAAAAATGAAAAGCTATAACAACCATAGAAAAACGCCCATTTTCTATGGTTATATTAATCTAACTTATATAATTATTTTTGTTATTATTTTTAAATAAATATAAAAAATAATTTAATTAGTAAATATAAAACGTTTTTATTAAATTTTGTAAAAAGATTAAACTTTACATATGTTATAATGAATTAAAGTTATATATTATTTAAAATTAAAATTAGACTTAAATGATTTTTAAAATACATATAAATGAAATATAAGAGGAGAGGAAATATGAGTGAGAATCAGCAAATGATTATGAATACAAACGAAGTGAGGGAATATTTAGAAGTTAGTAATTTCGTTGTTAATAATTTAATCAAACAGGAAGAATTAGTACCAATCAATAAGGATACATGGCGTTTAGATGGAAGTTTCCTTTTCAAAAGAGAAGATGTGGAAACAATTAAAAAGGGAAGAGAAACCGAAGGTATTACCCTTTACCAAGCTAGTAAAAAATATGGTATAAGCACATATCAATTAGAAAAATGGTTAGGGGATGGGGAATTAGCCGCTACTATACGGGAACATCGTAACCGCGAAACAAAATTCATTAGAGAAGAAGAGTTACTTCAAGTTATAAAACAATTTGATCAAGAAAACACGCTATATACATACTCACAAAAGTATAATACAGTCCTTTTCCATAAATATATTCAAAGTAATACGATAGCAAGGGTCATTTCTATTCCTAAGCGTGGTGATATTATGTTGATTGATGAATTTGGAAGTGAGTTCACCTTAAATGAAGCTATTAAATCAGGATTCGTACCAGCATACGATCTACCTGATAAACCACGTAGTCATCATCAAAGGTTTGTTAAATTCCGTTTACCTAAGTCCGATCAATTACGCAGCAACTCTTTCCAATTGATTGACTTAATCCTTCAGTACGTATCACCAAGAAACCTAAAGGTTTCAGAAGAGGAGGATTTTTGGTATTTCGATATACGCCAATCTCTTATTGAATTACCTATGGGTATGCAAATGGAATGGATAGAATACTTAACACCATATATAATAGAAGGAAAATTAATAAAGCGTGTAAATAATAGTATATATTTAGATAGTAGTAGCGTGACAAAACCAGTTACACTTTCTAGCAAAGAATATCAAGCAATTAATAAAATAGTAGAAGAGACCAACACTACCATTGAAGAATTCATTGCATCTGCTATTAACCAAAAAATAAAAGACTATCAGACTTCACAAAACTAAATCATAAAATAATTTAGTTTTAGTTAAAAAAGACATAAATTATCTATCTACGTTAATTTATGTCTTTTTTGTTTTTACTATCATTTATACAACTAAGAGGGGTACCGCCGCATCGCTATCAAGCTAATATTTTGAAGTACCCCCAAAACGAAAATTTGATTTCTCTACAGTTATTTATGTGAATTCGGTTCGTTTTTTACGTTTTGTGCAACAATTAATTTTCAACTTAATGGCGATGAGACGGGATCTTACTAATAAAAAATGTATTGAATTAATTTAAGGTTCTTAATTTAAAATTGAAATATTACATTGTGGTTCAAGAATTAAACTTAAAATATTGATCAAAAGCAATTTACATCTTATTTTTACTATTTGTTTAAAAACTGTCAAGTAACTTGCATAACAAGTTACTTGATGCTATACTTTAAAAGTAAGGTAGCTTGTATAGCAACATACTAAAAGGAGATGAATTGATGCATAGCCAAATGCTAAAGGGTGTATTAGAAGGCTGTATTTTATATATCATCTCACAAGACGAGGTATATGGGTATGAACTAAGCGCAAAGTTAAATCAATATGGTTTTACATTTGTAAGCGAAGGCAGTATTTATCCACTTTTATTACGCATGCAGAAAGAAAAACTCATTGAGGGAACTTTAAAAGCTTCTAATTTAGGACCTAAGCGTAAGTATTATCACTTAACAAAGAAGGGGTTAGATCAATTAGAGTTATTTAAGGAAAGTTGGGGTATGGTATCGACAACTGTAAATCAGTTATTAAAGGGGAGAAAAGAAAGTGAAACCTGAGGAAATGATCAAAGTTAACAATGAAAAAAGAAAACTACTAACAAAAGAAAATGAATTGGCTTATGGGAACATCTTGGTGTATATACGTTGTTCCAATGTTCCGGAACAACAATCGGAAGAACTATTATTAGAGATTTTAGATCATCTTCTAGAGTCTCAAAAAGAAGGTAAAACGGCTTACGATATTTTTGGAGATGATTTACAAGCATATTGTGACGAATTAATTACTGCGTTACCTAAGCAAACAATGTTTGAAAAATTTGCATCTATAGGCTTTATTGTAAGTCTATTATTGGCTATTCAATTTGGAATAGATACTATATCCGCAATGATAATTTCAGTTTCTCCCAAAAAACATGCACTTCAAGGTGTATCATTTGATATATTAGGTACTTTATTATCTGTCACAATCCTTACTGGGGGCATTTATATTATTTTTCATATATTAAAAGGTTTTTCTTTTGATGTAAAAATGAATTGGAAAAGCCGGATTTCATTTGGATTAGCAGTTTCTATCCCATTTGGCTCTGCAATACTCATATATATTTTCTTTAAAAAACATCCATTTCTTTCATATAACATAAGTTTATGGCAAGGCGCCCTAACGGCTGTCTTCTTCTACATTTTATATAAATTTTTATTTAAAACATCTAGACTCTAATAGTATATTTTAAGAAATTGTTACCATTTTCTAAATTAAAAAATGGTAGACAGAAGGTTAGAACGGCTTAATTTACATTTAATATCGTTATTCTAATTTATTGATATGAATAGATTATTAAATTCTAGAGGTCCCATCCATATCCATTAACTTAATAATTTTATAACGCCTATAATGAAAAAATACGCTATTCTTTCTGTAGAATCATAGGAAAGGATGGCGTTTTTGTATGTTTGTTTCTATATCTGACGAATTACAACTATTTGCTCAAGAAATTCAAAGCTTTTTATCCCCAAATATCTTACGAGATCTTGCTAGATATGTTGGTTTTGTGCAACGAACTAGTAAGTACAAAGCAAAGGATTTAGTCGCCTTATGTGTATGGATGAGCCAAAATGTTGCTACTACTTCTTTAACTCAGTTAACTAGCTGTTTAGAAGCATCAACGATTTAATCAAGCGGCCGTCCAATTTTTACAACACATACTAGCTGAACTACTAAGCCGAAAATTGACCCCATCTATACAGTTTTCTTCTCCATATACTTCTGTTTTTAAGCGTATTTGTATTTTAGATTCAACTGCATTTAATCGATATATCTTTACCACCTGTATAAGTTGTAATGTCAAAAGTATCTCCATGCTTCAAATCACCAACGGCCAATTCTTATAAGAAGAATTCAAGTTCAGTGTAAATTGCACAGAATACGGTTCAATAGGATATAAAAGTAAAGAGTGGTGTTTATATACTGGAATTATAAAAAAACTAAAGGAAATAGAAATGTTTAAAAATCCATAAAAAAAGAGCCTGTCCTTGAAACAAGCCCTAGCTACAAGAAATAGCGTAATTGAGATGTCTAAATATTACCATTTAACTATTTAAAATTCTAGGTGTCTTATGTTGAGAAATAAATTCTCTGAAACGTAGGTCACTTCAGTTTTAATTAATAGCTCGTGAAAAGTGAGAAGAAGAGCTTTAAACTGATGTTTTTATGAAAAAAATGAGGAGAACTAAAAAACAGTATTCTTTTTAAAAATTAAGTACGTGATTAGTACAGGATAAAAGAAATAGTTCAGTTTATAAAAAATTAATTTAAGGGTATTCTATTTGCTACAAATATACTTCTTGGAAAAATAGAGACAAATGTTATATGATAAATTTAAGAGATTGGGGGACTGAAACTTTGAACGAGTCATATACAGCAGAAGAAGCTGCAAAGAAGTTGAAAATATCTAAATTAACTGTTTATGAACTTATCAAAAGAGGGGAATTGCCATCTTATCGAATAGGTAGGCAAGTTCGAATTGATGTAGAAGATCTACAGAAATACATAGAGCAAAGTAAAACGGGGAGCCTAAAAAATTCCGCTCAATTATCTGAAAAACATAATTTAACGAATGCAATTGTAATTAGTGGGCAAGATATGGCATTGGACATACTAGGAAAATATATGGAGAGTAGTATGGGGAAAAGAATGCTAAGAGCTTATGATGGAAGTCTTACAAGTTTGATTCGTTTGTATAAAGGTGAAGGAAGTATAGTCAGTCTACATCTATTTGATGGTGATACTAAAGAATACAACATTCCCTATACTAAAAGAATCTTAACAAATTCCCAGTATATAATCTTTAATTTACTTTTAAGGAATGTAGGATTTTATGTACAAAAAGGTAATCCGAAGAATATCAAAACTTGGGAAGATTTATGCAGAGAAGATGTAAAGATAGTGAATAGAGAAGTTGGAGCGGGTATACGCGTTTTATTAGATGAACAGTTACGTATTCATAATATACATAGAACAAAGATTAAAGGTTATGATTACGAAGAAAGTAGCCACTTTAGTATTGCAACTAGTGTAGCTATGAATAAAGCGGATGTGGGAATAGGGATTGAGAATGTTGCCAATATAACAAAGGTTGAATTCGTTCCATTAATAAAGGAACAGTATGATCTTATTATCTTAAAAAATGAAAATACTGTTAAAATTATTAATGAAATTAAAGAAATACTGCATTCAACAGATTTTAAACAGGAACTAGAGTCTATTGGAGGATATGATTTAACATTGACAGGAAACACGATATACGAATCTTTTTAGGTAGATTTAATATCTTTTTTTATTTATAGTAATGAGACATAAAAAGCTTGTTATCTGTTTATAGATGGGATTTATACATAGAAAAAGACTGCTTTATATATAAAGCAGTCTTTTTCTATGTATAAAGAATTACTAATTAATAGGATAATAAGTAGTTTAATAAGAATAATAGACCGATAACACAAATAGTTTTGTTTAATTCTTTTCTTTTTCCAGTTAGAAGTTTTATTACTGGATAAAATATAAAACCAAACGCTATACCGTCAGCTATATTGTAAGTCAGTGGAATCATAATAATTGTAAGGAAGGCAGGGAAATATTCCGAGAAATCATCAAAGTCAATCTCTTTTATGCTTTTTAACATTAAACTTCCAATGATAATTAGAATAGGTGCAACGGCTCCATCTGGAATCATTTTTATAAAAGGCATAAAGAAAAAAGAGATAAGAAATAGTAATCCAACAAAAATAGAGGATAAACCGGTTTTTGCACCAGCAGCTATTCCCACAGCACTTTCTAAACCAGCTACAGTAGAACTAGTCCCAAAAATCCCAGCAAAAATGTTGGACATCCCGGTTGCCTGATAAGCTCGATTGAAACGTTTATTGTCATTTTCAAAACTTTGTATGGTTCCTAGATTTTGAAATAGTAGAATCATTGTTAAAGAAAAGGTAGCTGTCCAAAAGGATGCATTTTTTACTTGTGCAAAAGAAAAAGCATTGAACACAGCTGGGTAATGCTCATATAAAGATCCCATATTATAAGAAGGATCTAATTTTGTTATGCCACAGAGGGCTGCAACTAATGTACTAATTCCTATAACGATTAAAAATCCACCTCTAATATTATAAATAAAAAGGATTACAGCTAATGCCAGAGTGAAAATTGTAAGTAATGTATTTGCTTTAAATAGGTTATCCAATCCTATTATCGTTACAGAAGAATCTGTAATAAGTCCACCTTTTTGAAGTCCGATAAAGGTCAAAAATAGGCCAATCCCTACAGTAATAGCATTTTTTAAGGAATGTGGAATAGAGTTGATTAAAAGTCTAGAAAAAGGTGTAAATGTAATCAGAGTGAAAATAATGCCTGATACTAATACGACTCCTAAAGCTTCCTGCCAATTTAGTCCTAGAGATTGAACAATTGTGTAGGAAAAGAAAATATTTTCCCCCATTCCAGGGATAATTACGAGAGGGGAATTTGCCCAAAATCCTATTATAAGACAACCTAAAAAGCATGTAAGAGTAGTGGCTACTACAGATGCCTCTGTACTAATTCCTGCATCTCTTAATATGGAGGCATTTACAATCACTATATATGAAACAGTGAAGAAACTTGTTAAAGCAGCTAGTAATTCTTTTTTTATGGTTGTATTGTAGTGTGTCATATTAAAGTGAGTATAAATCCATTCTGTCATGACATAAGTCTCCTCTGTTCAAATTTTTTATACATTGACTGGGTACTTCGTTTTTATTGTAACTTTCAAAGTTGAAATTGTTCTAAATCCAAAAGTATCGTTCCATTCTAAATGGTCAATAATAAGTGACTTATCTTCTATAAAAGGTTGTATGGTATTTAAAAATACTTTTAGTGATTTTTTTGTTAGATTTGCACCGGCACAGTAATGAGAACCAACTCCAAAACTTAAGATTGGAGGGGTATTTGATCGCTTTTGGCATTCATTTGGGTTTTCATATTTACTCCGATCTCTATTTCCAGAAGAGATAAATAAAATAATTCTGTCACCTTTATTAATGAGCTTATCTTCTAAAGGTATATCTTCATTGGCAACACGTGCACAATAGGGAAAAGGGCATTCCATTCTTAAAGATTCTTCAACCATATTTTCTACTGTTAGTAAACTGTAAGGATTATTTTGAGGTAATTTATCATTCTGCTTTTGTATGTAAAGATACATTAATGTTTTTACAGCACTAAGAAATGGTTCATGTCCATCTACTGTTACATTTGCTATTAGTGCCAAACTATCTTCGACTTGATCTACATTTTTTAGTATTAAATCAAATAAACCGTTTTTTTCGTATCTTTGTTGGTCGCGAATTTCAGAAATAATACTGTAGGTTTTGTCAATAGAGTGAACAGTTTTTTGTGAATCTTCGAAACTAGGAACAGGAATCCAAAGGAAATCCACAGCTTTAAAAGCTTCTTGTAGAATTAGTTTATAATCTTTTACATCTAGACCCAATAAATTAGCGAGAGTATTTTCTGTAAACGGTATAGCTATTTCATTGACAACGTCAACGAATTCAGTATCTTTGTTCAGAGCATTCAATACTTTGAGTGTAGAAGATTTAGCTAAGTCTTCTATAATAGAGTTTGTTAAATTGATAGGTACTTGTACATGTTTACGCAATTCTTTATGCTCAGGATTATCCATATACATTAACCATCTAGAGTAAAAATTAGAGAGTTTATCTTTATACTCAACAGGTATATCTAGCTTTTCGATGAATTGTTTTTTTCGATTAGCCTTTAATCGAGAATCTTTTAGTAGTTGGGTGATATTGGTGTAATCAAAAACAAGCCATGCATTGAGTTCTTTATCCCAAATAATATTTTCTGTAGCTAAGGCCTCTGTATAAAATTTATATCTATCTTCGATAATTTTTTTTATAGTATTGTTAGTCATTTCGTCACTCCTAGATTCACTTTTATTTGTAATATTAATTTTCTTGTAATTGATATTTCATATTTTTGTGAGTGATCTGGTTGTTGGATGAGAAAAGAGAAAATAATGCTTGAAAAATATATATTTATAGATACGGACCTATTTTCCAGTTATAACTAAATTATATTAAACAATAAATTCAGTTATAAAACAACACTTATTTTAACTAAACATAACTAAACATAACTAAAAATAACTAAACGTAGCTGGATATATATTTGTTTAGTTAATTCAGAATATTCATTATTTGGTTTATTAAGATGATAATTTTTATAGTTAATGAAGTGAAAATCATTTATTACATTGTAAGAATATCAAGGGTTGTGACTAAGAAATAAAGCGTTCAAAAGGTTTTTATCCTGAAAATAAAGAAAAAAATAATTTTGCAATTAATAGAATTGATATGATATGTTTTCTTTGTTAATAATTTAAAAAATCTACATAGTCTATTAAATTTATGTTTGATTTATTTAAAGACATTATAGATAAGCAGAAGAGAATGTAGATGATAGATCAGCATTGGGTAAAGTGAATAGCTGTAAGTAACTTAAAGTAAAATCACGTTGTTTATTTTTGAGTTATTATATAATCTAGGAAAAATAAGAAGGGGAGTGCAAATTTTGAAATTTGTCTTTGATTTAGATGGTACAATTTGCTTCAAGGGAAAACCAGTTTCGGAAAAAATTCTTGCATGTTTAGATAAAATTAGTAAAAATGGTCACGAAGTTATATTTGCTTCTGCAAGACCTATTCGTGATATGCTACCTGTGATACATCCACGTTTTCACGAATATACATTGATTGGTGGAAATGGATCTTTAATTTCTCAAAATGGAAAATTAATTTATTCGAAAGAGTTCGAGAAATCGCAACTAAAAAAGATTCTTGCTTTGATAAATGAATTTCAAGCAACGTATTTAATTGATGGTGATTGGGATTATGCATATACTGGTCCGGATAATCATTCTATACTTAATAATCTAGATCCAGCTAAACTTGCTAAATCTGTTAAGGTGACTTCTTTAAATTCTATAGTTAAGATTTTAATCCTTACAGCGAGCAACATGGAAGAACTATCTCAGAGTCTAAGTTTATTAGATGTTGTAGTACATAAACATAGAAATGAGAATGTAATAGATATTAGTCCAAAGGGGATTCATAAATGGAATGCACTACAGGTATTAGGGGTTAAGGAAGGGGAATATGTAGCCTTTGGAAATGATGCAAATGATATAAGTATGTTCGAACATGCTGCATATTCAGTAATGGTTGGACATCATCCAGAATTAGCGCCATTCTCTAAAGAAAGTATTCCAATGGACATAGAATATGAAATAGAGATCATAAATAGGTTAGAGAAACTTTCTGAATTATATAGCCTAAGTCATAATTAAATCTTTAAAAATCAATTAATATATTTTTAAATTATTAAATGACAAATATCCCTTTGGATTATCAACTCCAAAGGGATATTTTCGCAACTTTATTTAAATTAACTGTTGGATTGTTAGCACAGCTTGGTAGCCAAAATACATACCAAAACAGATTAAAATAACACCTGCTGAAATGGAAATCCATTTCATTACAGTAGCGTTTACAAAGCGTCTACCAAAATGTATGGATGTAGCCATGAATAAATCCCATAGCATAATACCTGCAAAAATAGCTGTACTATACCATAGAGCTTGTTCTTTTCCAATTGTATTTATTGCGCTAGTAAGAACAGAACCGTAAATTCCTATCCAAAATACTATATTTAATGGATTTGAAATTGCAATTGCAAATCCTGCTAAAAAAGATTTTAGAGGATGTTCTTTTTCACCAGTTAAAGAATGCTTTACTTGTTTAGGAGCATCCTTAATACTTTCATATCCTAAGTAAAGCATGGTAATAAAACCAAAAATCCAAATACAGAGTTGAGCAATTGGAGTTGTTAAAAAAGTGGAAACCCCAAAATAAATGAGTAGCATCATAATTACATCAGCTGACATAGCACCTAATCCAACAAACCAAGCACTCCAAAATCCATTTTTAATGCCTTTATTTATTTGAGCCACATTGATTGGGCCCACAGGAGCAGAAAGGGAAACACCTAACAGTATATAACTAAAGATCATGCTAATCATGTTTTTTTACACCTGTAATCGGACATCTCATTACGCTTTCTTCATTTGTTTCAGGCAAAATATACTGTTTCCACTCATGTGAATTTTCAGCACCATAATCACCTATATCTGGATGCATTGAAATATTATCGTAGGCTAATAAGCGTTTCCTAATAACTTTACGGACTTGTTTTCCTTGTTTGGTATTACCTGTAATATCATCTAAGGTTCCGCGGGGTTGAAGGGTAATTTCAAGACCATTCTCTGTATATCTGCTTTGTCTTTCAGCATATATAGGTGCTCGGCAAACTACAAATATAGGTTCTCCAGCAAAACAAAATTCCCATTTAGCATGGTAAGGATCTGTTGGGATTTCTGGATTCCATGGTTCAGGATCATTTTCGATTAAAAATTGTAGTACATTCCAAAATTGTTTTTTATATTCTTCTGCTAGTAATTGCTTACTTGAGGGTTTGAAGAATATCACTAGCGTGGTCCGCTTGGCAATTTGCTGATATGTCTTTATATATTCATAAATTCCATCTCTAAGCTTTAGTAGCTCTTTTTGATCATAAGCTGAATCAATAAAAAGATATCTGGACCAACCATGTTTTTCGGAATCTACTGCAAAATAGCAAGGAAACGGTTTAGAATTATCCATAATACTTTTGTGGAAACTGTTGTAAGCGTGTATTTTCCAGTTTTCTAAGAAATCATTGTTCTTTTCATCAAGAATTCTATTTTGATTATACAAATAAGATTTGGTTAATTGGATTACCACTGTAATCCCTCCTTATTGTAAGTATAAAATCATTGATTGTTTTCATAAATTAAAATGTTGTTTTTCACTATATTTAAAATTTTATTGATATCCTCTGTGTGTATCTCAATTGTTAACTCAGGTACACCTGGAGATAGTAGAAATTTATTATAATTATAGATCTTTTTATCTATAATAAGGGTAACCTCATCCTGATATCCAAAAGGGGCTACACAACCGGGAACACAGGAAGTCTTTTCAACCAACTCTTCAGATGAACAAATTGAAACCCTCTTGCCAATTAGTTCTTTCATTGATTTTGAATCTAATTTTTCGCCTTCAATCGTAACTAGCACATAATTATGTCCGGTTTTATCTTTTAGAAATAAACTTTTACTTGGAACACCTTCTAAATTAAATCTTTTTCGTATTTCTCTATCTGTATCATAATCCAGATTGGGTTCATGCTTGTATTGCTGATAAGAAATATTTGCTTGATCTAATAGTTGTATCACATGATTATACATAATTATCCTCCTTTAAGATTTATGAAGTGCATAGAAACTTTTGTTTTAAAATTAATTCTTGTTAATGTGTGTTTATGAAAAGGCACTTATAAAGTAATAGGGTTTCGGTATCAAAAAAATTTAATATAAGGGTTATATTGGAACCTTTTTAATATATTAAACTTTTTCACTGTAGAAAGGTATTGATAAATTTTCTTTTAAATACGGAAATTCTGAGATGATTTTATTTTTTAAAATTTAGAAAACTGATTTTGGTATTGAATAAGATAATTTGTTTTTAAAGATTAAAATGTATGATTTAATGTTTTACATGTAGTTTTCTTAGGCTTGTTGCAACAAGGATTGTTTTCTATATAATTACATATTATTCTCGGTAGGAATATTTAGGGTTTGGTTTGCTTCTTTTTTCATTATTAATAAAATAAGTATTATACTAATAACCAGTGAACTAACTCCAACTGATATGAAAGATGAGAATTGAAAAATTTTAGCGTCCCAGAACAAGCCAGACAGGTAAGCTCCTAATGCAGCACCTATACCCATGGTAAGAACTGTGTAGGTAGTTTGTCTTTGGCTAATTAAATCTTGGTCTGCATTTAAACTTAAAATGTTCATAGCACAAATGTGATATAAAGCAAAGGTAAAAGCATGCATTAACTGTGAAATTACTAATAAAGTGATGCTTCCGACAAAAAGTTCTATTAATGTCCATCTTAGAATACCTAAAATAGAACACAATAAGAGAATAGATGAAACATTCATATATTTTAGAAGCCTATGACCATAAGCGAAAGTAACAATTTCACATATAACTGCAAAAGCAATTAATGAACCTATTGCAAAACCAGTATAATTATTTTCCAACAACTTAATAGAAAAGAATCCATAATAAGGTGCATGTGTTAATTCAAATAAGAAAAATACAGAATAAAAAAGCAAAAGTTTTTTTTCAATAAAAATACTTTTTGATTTTTTTTTCGTAACCTCAATCGGTTCAAGGCGAATTAGTAGAGTAGAGGAAATTAACAACATAAGCCCTAAAAATATTAATATAAACCAAAAAGATAGTGGACCAAATTTAATAAGGGCATGACTTGCCCAAACTGAAAAGAAAATAAATCCGATGCTTCCCCACATCCTAATGGTTGAGTAGCGTTTCATGTCACCATTTAGCTTTGATAATGAAATTGTTTCTATGTTGGGTAAAATAGATATCCAAAAAATATTTAGTAAGGAGAGTGCTATAACTATAGCCAAGCTATTTTTAACTTGAGTACCAACAAACAGAACGACTAAAAGGAGAACGCATTGTATAAGGTATATGCTTGCTAAATTTCTATTTAGTTTTGATATCAGTAGGAATACATATGGTCCTAGTATTCTGGCAAGGATTGAAATGCCAAGGATTATCCCTATCTCTTTGCTACCAAAGTGTAATTGATTTAAAAAAAGACCGGTTAGCGGAACTACAATAGCAAATGTTGCAAAGTATGAAAAGAAAGTAAAGGAACAGTACTTATCAAATGTTTTCATTTTTATCCACCTCTTTATTAAGATTAATATTGTTATAGTAGTGATTGACCTGTATTAAAAACGTTTTTTATTAGTTTGTAGCAACATTAACTTAAAATTAATATATTCGGTTTTTAAATTTATTTTATAATGTGGTTTAAATAATTTTTCTCCCAATGATTAGTGGTTTGTAAATTGGAAAAATAATATATTTAGTGATTTTCCACATGCTTGAAATAATTCTTAGTGTCTGGCGTATTTTCAACTGTAATACTTTGGAGAGAAGCCTTTTGTTTTTGTTCCTTCATAGATTAGAAAGTTATTTAATATACAAGCAAATGGTTTATGTTTATAGACTGTATTTTCAACTGAAAGGGGGGATTAGTTCTTATAATGAAACTAGTCCAGTATCAAATTCTACAGGCTATCCAACTAATAAACCTCTTTTAAAAACATACTAATTTGAAGGTATGTTCCACATTGAGTATTTCGAATTTATTGTTTGTAAATGTAAATAAATATTAGTATGAAGTCAATTGTAACACCTCCGTTTTATTATTCTGAAAATACAAAAAGAAGTATACAATATTTTTGATTTAATTGGAATATATTTCTTCGGAGATTTTAATGCATAACGAATTTTAACTAAACACAATTAAAAATAACTAAATATAACTAAGTACGAGTATTTTCAGATTATTTTTTCGCAAAAAAATTCCCTTATGAAATAAAATCGCATATTTCGACATATGATGATGTTATTTCATAAACATTTATTGCGTTGTTTTTTATAAAAAAGCGGATTCATAATACTTTATTTGTTTAAATTGAGCAGATATTATTGTACAAATGTTTCTCAAAAAATAAATCTGAAAATATAGAAAAATTAGAATTTAAAATGTAGTAAGAATGTTGTGGTATGTTCTGTTTGCGAGAATTAAATTTTGTACAAGTGATGCTTTTGATAAAGGAGGAGATACAAGAGTACTTTTTTAGATAATTTATTTATTGTCTTTTATTAAGAAGGGAGAAAAATTATGAAAACAATTAAATCATTTTTACTATGTGCTGTTTCTGTTTTTATGCTAGCAATTTTCACAGGATTCTCTCCTGCTATGGCAGAAGAAAATGTTAATAAAACTGAGATAAAAGTATTTGCTGCTGCAAGTTTAAAAGATGTTTTAGAGGAAGTTACAGCCAATTATGAGAAAACTCATGGAAATGTAAAGTTTACTTTCACTTACGGTGGTTCAGGTTCACTTCAACAAATGATTGAGCAAGGTAAATCAGCAGATCTATTTATCTCCGCTGCAGAAAAAAATTTCACTCCTCTAGTTGAAAAGGGGTATATCAATCCGAGCCAAGCTATTAATTTTTTAGGGAATGAATTAGTATTGGCAACACCAATCGAAAATAATATTGTGCATAGTTTTTCGGACTTGAACACAAATAATGTGCAAAAGATAGCTATTGGTAATCCTGCAACAGTACCTGCTGGAATGTATGCAAAACAAGTATTTGAAGGGCTGAACCTGTATGAAGTTTTAAAACCTAAATTTGTATTAGCAACTGATGTAAGACATGTATTGTCTTTGATTGAAACGAAGCAAGTTGATGCTGGGCTTGTATATAAGACAGATGCACTTATTTCACCTCAAGTAAAAATAGTAGATACAGCAGATTCTAGTTTACATGACCCTATTATTTATCCAATGGGTGTTCTTAAAGCAACAATGTCTCCAGTTCAAACTACAGAGTATTATAACTATCTTCAAACGGATCAAGTAAAAGAAACATTTGTAAAATACGGATTTTCAGTGCTAAATCAGAAACAGGAATTAAACAAAGCAGCATAAACCTAAATTTTAGATTTTTGTGCAAACTTAGAGTATCCACCATTAGATAAGAAATATTTAGTGGTGGATACTTTCTTGCTTTTGTAAATAATAAATTAAGTATTGACGAAAAATTGATAAATAAAGAGATTTTAATTCTTGTTTAGGAGTTATTTAAAATGAATTCTACGTTTGAAATTGTCATATGTGATTTAGATGGTACTTTGCTAAACAATAATAAAGAGATTAGTAATAAAACAGTAAAAACTATACAATCTTTAAATCAAATGAAAATACCTGTTATTCTTGCAACGGCGAGAGCACCAAGAGATATAGAAATATATTTAAAAGGATTAGAACTGGATACTCCAAGCATTTGTTATAATGGGGCATTAATTTTTGATAATAGAAACAGTAAAATACTTACATCTAATATGATTGATATTTCCATAGTGAAAAAATTATTTGAAGTATTAAGAGAAGAAAAAAGTATTGAAAATTATTTAGCTGAAAAGAATAACGAGTTTTGGGTGGATGTAATTGATAAAGATGTACAGTGCTGGATTGATGCTGGTTGTCCACCACATGCAATAGGATATCCGTCAACTTTTTTAGATGATCATTTATCTAAATTGATTGTTAGGGGAAATACCGAATTTATTATCAGAATTTTAGAAAAACATTTCAAAGAGCACTTAATTTATACATTTTCCGACTCCCGTAAAGTTTGGATAGAAATTTTGTGTAAAAATGCAGGGAAAGCAGCGGCTGTAAAGTGGATAGCGAATCACTACAGTGTCCCACTTTCAAACATAGTGGCCTTTGGTGATGCAGAAAACGATATTGGAATGTTGGAACTAGTTGGTTTTGGGGTCGCTATGGGTAACTCTGGAAAAGATGTGCAGTTAAAAGCGAATTGTATTGCACCAACAAATGAAAATGATGGTGTAGCACACACTTTACATGGGATTTTTTCTATATAAAGGCTATAACTTATAAATGGAAAGGATAGGATATAATGACGAAAAACGGTTTGTTATATACATGTGGTAAGTCAAAGTCGATGTATTATGGTGAGGAAAATGATTCAATTATCATGCATTTTTTGGATAGTGTATCTTCTTATACACAAAATAAAAATGCTCGAATTATAGGAACTGGAATACTAAGATGTGAATTTTCTTCTCACATATTTGAGTTGCTCCATAAAAAAGGGGTACCTAATCATTATATATCAAATATAGGAATGGGAAGAATGAAAGTTAACAAATTAGATATGATTAAATTGGAGATAATCCCCCGAAATATTGCGGCTGGTTCAATTGTAAGGAATTATCCTATCCAATATGGACAAGTTTTTAATCAGCCTATTTTAAAATTAGACCTCAAATATTCAAACGATCCGATGATGAATTCCGATTACATTGTTGCAATGGGCATTGCTACTAAAAGAGAAATAGAAGTTATCAGAGAGATAGCTTTTGAATTAAATGCTATTTTAAAGGATTTTCTTTTGGAAAGAGGTGTAAAGTTAGTTGATTTTAAGTTCGAAATGGGAAGAAATGCAGCAGGTGATTTGGTAATAGGAGATGAAATTTCTCCAGATGGTATGCGTCTTTGGGATATAGAAACAAACCAATCTCTAGATAAAGATGTATTTCGTTACAACAAAGGGGACTTGGTACATGCTTATGAAGAAATATTGAAACGTATAATGCCTGTAGAGAGTATGAAATAATAAGATGAATAAAGTAGATGTGAATTTTATTGAATACTCAATCGATACAGCTAGTTTTGAGTTATCTCCAGAGAGAGAACCGGTTTTATATGTAAATCCAGGTCAAGAAATCTCAATGGAGGTAATGAATGCATTTTCACAAGAGACGGATAATGAAGAGGAATTAAATAATGTAATTAATAAAGGCAAACATCATCCGTTTACAGGGCCAGTTTATATCAATGGAGCTTTGCCAGGAATGACAGTAGCTATAAAAATTAAAAATATTCATTTAGCCAAGTATGCATATACATGTATTTCACGTTCTTCAGGAGTGTTGAAGGGTCAATTCACAGAACGGAATTATAAGAAAATAGAGATTAAAAATAATAGGATAGATTTTGAGGGAATTGATTTACAGGTTAGACCTAGCTTGGGAGGGATAGGACTAGCTGATCCCTTTAGAACAAGAAATGGTGCAACATGTAAATACGGAGGTAATTTAGATATCCGCTGGTTGGTTGAAGGAACAACAATTTATTTACCAGTAGCTGTCGAAGGTGGTTTATTATACGCTGGTGACTTACATGCTTTACAAGGAAATGGAGAACCCTCAGGGATTGCTTTAGAGGCATCAGGCACTTTACAAATAAATATAAATATATTTGAAAATAATATTCCTACTCCCATTTTACAGGTAGAACAAGGGCTTGTAATAATTGGATTTGGAGAGACATTTGAAGAAGCTGTTAAGATGGGCGTAGATACTTCTACAAAGATAATAGCTCAAGCAAATCATATGAATAAGGCAGATGCCTACATGTTATTGGGATGTACCTCGGACATTGTTATTGGGCACTTAACAGGGAGAATTAAAAGTGTAGGAGTTTTAATTCCATTTGAAGTTTTACGTATAGAAGATGTACTAAGGAAAAAGTAAACAAAGAAGAAAATGAAAAATTATTAACATTTGATTTTATATTTTCTATGAAGAGAGGAATCACTTTGTCAGTAAATGAAGAGTTTATTACAATTGCTCTTTCAAAGGGACGCTTATTATCAGAAACCTTGCAGATTCTAAGAGGAAGTGGGATTAATATCCCCTTAGATTTAGAGAGTTCGCGTGAACTGTGTTTTGAGTTAAGTGAACAAAATTTGCGCTTTATCTTGGTGAAATCAGTAGATATTTTACTTTTTTTAGAGAAAGGAATTGCTGATTTAGGCGTTGTAGGAAGTGATTTACTATTAGAAAAAGGTGAAGGTTTTGTAGATATACTTGATCTTAAAATTGGCCAATGTGAACTGTGTGTTTGTGCAAAACCTGGAATAAATATAAAAGATGTAAAATCTGTAGCAAGTAAATATCCTGTAATTACAAAGAAATATTTTGATCAGCAATACCATGATATAGAAGTGATACATTTAAATGGTTCGGTGGAAATTGCTCCAGTATTGAATATGGCGGATTGTATTGTGGAAATAGTGCAGTCAGGTAAGACACTTGTTGAAAATGGATTAATAGTCTATGAAAAAATTGAAGAGATTTCAGCAAAAATAGTTAAAAGAAAAAAATCTTTATATGAAAAAGAAAAACAAATTAATGACTTTTTAGCAAACTTTAATAATTATTTTTATAACATTAATGTGCCATCTAAGTTATAAAAATAACATTTTGAGAAAATAGGTGGTGTTTTAAAGTGAAAATAGTAGTAATAACTGGTGCAAATCGTGGTTTGGGATACGGAATTGCAAAATCATTTGCGGAAAAAGGGCACAAGGTTATTGGATTGAATCGGACTTTGTGTAAAGAAGAATGGTTAGAAGAAATTCAATGTGATCTTTCACAAAAGATAGATATTGAAAAGTCTGTTGCCGGGATAATTAGAGGATATGGAAAAATAGATATATTAATAAATAATGCAGGTATAAGAAGATTTAATAACATTTCAAAGATAACAGAACAAGATTGGCAAGACAGTATAAGTACAAATCTTTCAGCCCCATTATGGTTGATTCAGTTTACTGCTCCTATGCTAAAGCAGAGTAAAGGGCTAATTATATTTATTGGAAGCCATGCGGGTGAATACTACTTTGAGCAAGGTGTTGCATATTCAAGTACAAAATCTGCTTTGCACGCAATGGCAGAGGCGGCAATACAAGATTTAAGATATGAAGGAATACGTGTTAGTCACCTATCCTTAGGAGCAATTGCCAATAGATCGATGGAAAATGATGAATGGAAAATGCGCCCACGGGATATAGGTCAATTGGCTGTCGCAATCTCAGAATTACCATCCAGCATAATGCCTGCTTTTGTAGAAGTTCGACCTTCTATGCCAAATAGGTCTCCAATTTCTGGATTGGAAAGATTACAGTATATATAAGTATTATGGCGATACTCTATTTTTTACTCCCCTATTTTTATGGAAATGGGGGAGGTTTTTGTATTTAAAGGGAAAAACCGAGAAATTCTATGATATATCTACTACCTTAATATAATAATAATAGAAAAAACATATATTACAAAGAGAGTAGGGGAAAGCATCTAGAAATATTTATGTACTTTTATATATAATGGTACAAGTAATGATATATATCATTAAGTTAAGGTAGTATAGTATCATATTGTAATGAAAGAGGAGCTTGTATTATGGAATTACAAGTTAGTTCCATCATCCACTGATGCAAGGCTGTGATCCTTAACCTATAATCCACTTTCTCTGACAAACATATGCACTTAAATCAAGATGGTGGTCCCCATGCCTACCAAGTTAAGGAATGCAACGTCCTCAAAAGCGAAAAAAGTGAATTCGATATTAATGTGTATAGTTGAATGTATCTGAAACTAAAAGATATTCATAATGACGAAAGGGAAGTGAATGATGCATTTATAAAGAGGCAAAAACAAACACTTCAAAACTTCGCACGAAATACCGTTTTTACGAACAATAATACGGTGATATAAAACTCTAATACAGTATTTAGGGGGTTTGAGCTCAATTACATTAATCTTAGCGTATTGATATGTGCCTATATAATCCATACTTTATATAAAAATTATTAAATGCTGAGTCACTCATTAATAATTTTTATAGTAAATTACATTTTAATTTATAAGATTTTTTCTTATGTTAATCTAATTAACCCCTCATAACCATGATTAAAATAACCAATTCATATTTGATAACAACTTTTAAACTGTTTCCACATATTGATTTTTGTTTAAAAAATCCTTTATTTCATCTACATTTACATGTGATTTTTCTACTAGTTTTATAATGTAATTTTAATATATCATTTGGTTATCTATCATTTTCAATAGAATAATTACACTATTCTTATTCAATTTCAGTTAAATTCTAGCAACCATAATTTAATTATGTAAATAAGTTTGTGTAAAAATTGAATTTAACGCGAACTTGTGTTCGCATAAATTTTCTGTTATAGTATATATGAGGTGATTTTTATGGATTACAGCAAGCAACGTCAAAAATCCGTACATCGTAAAAAATTATACGAGAATCTAAATGAAATGCCCTTTTACATAGAAGAATTTGTGGAGTACAAAGAATTGCATGATGCCTCTCCCTCCACCCTACTGAATTATGTATATGATTTTAGAGTCTTCTTTAATTGGTTATTATCCGAACAAATTATTGAATTAAAACCTATTAAAGACATATCCTTCTCTGATCTGGAGAATTTAAAGAAAAAAGATGTTGAGAACTTTATGAGATTCTTAAAATTACAACAAAGCATGCAGAATTCCTCTGTTAACAGAAAGATTTCGGCCTTAAAGTCTTTATTTAAGTACCTTACCGCCCTATCAGAGAATGAAGATGGAGAATGTTATTTTTATAGAAATGTAATGGCTAAAATAGAAATACATAAAGATAAAGAAACATTAAATGCTCGTGCAAAACGTATGAGATCTAAGATATTTCATAATGATGACGATCAAGAATTTTTGAATTATGTTAAGTATGAACACGAAAAATCTTTAACAAAACATCAGTTGTTCTATTTCCTAAGAGATAAAGATCGTGATGTAGCTATCCTTTCCCTTTTTCTTGGTAGTGGTATTCGTGTAAGTGAATTGGCCGATCTTCGTATGGAAGATATAAACTTAAAAGAAAGACTAATTGATGTGATCCGAAAAGGAAATAAAGAAGATTCAGTATGGATTACCCCCATTGCGTTGAATGATATTGAAAAGTATATGGAAATTAGAGATAACAAATACGCTCCAGGGAAAGAATTAAAAAATGTGTTTTTATCGAAGTATAAACATACTGCACAGCCTCTTTCGGTTAGAGCTATCCAAGATATAGTAGAAAAATATACGAAGGCCTATGGAAAAAGAATGTCTCCCCATAAATTAAGACATACACTGGCAAATAAATTATATATGGAAGAAAAGGACTCATTACAAGTGATGCAACAACTTGGGCATACCAGTCAAGATACAGCTTTGCTATATACACAACTTGGGGAAACAACTATTAAAGATAGTTTAGGAAGAATAGGAAAGAATAAACAGTAAAGAATAAAAATTCAGCAATTTTTTATTGCTGAATTTTTATTCTTTCCCATACATTTATAATCGGTTTTAAATTCTATATATTATTCATTATAATATTTGAGTCTCATTTTATACTTCTATAACGAATAATGCAAAACTTATTATGAATTAATTCAATTTATCACAATAGCCGTATAGACATAAGGATTACTATGAATCCTTTCAATTATTTTAGCCGATGGTAATCTGTCTAATTCAATGACCATAATATTATCTATCTTTTGAGATGAACAATGAATTTTTATAATATTAATTTCATAATCATTGAATAAGGATGTTATAAAAGCGAGAAATTTACAACTGTTTTTATTTCGTACTAAAAGATTTGGACTGTTTTCTGATATTTTAACATTAAAACCATTAATTTCTGAAATAAGTATTTTTCCCACATCATTTTTATATGTAACAACTTCTATACTTTCTGTTCCATTTAACAAAGAAATTTTTGCAGTATAAGGATAACTTGTTTTTGCATAACCTTCTACAAATTTAATTACAGTACAATTATCAATAATAAATGGAACTTTTTCTAACATATCCTTTTCAGAGGAACTAAATATTCCTTTCAAAAAGCCTATTTGTAATTCATGTTTATTCGTGACGTTTTTAAAGCTTCCATAAATTGAAATATTCACTTCTTCAGGTCTTAAAATAAATAATTCTCTAGCTAACTTACCCATTTCGGTTCCCATAATTTCAGGTGATAAATTATTAGTTTTTACAATATCGAACATAGAACAACTTTCCATAACTAACTCCCCCTCACTTAAAATACCCCATATTTATATGGGGTATTTTAATTAATAAACCATATGTAATTTTAATATAGTAAAATATTATTTAAATAAACAATTAATATAACCGTATATAAAGAATTTAAAATAATAGTATTATACTATGACTTGTTCTTCTTTCAAGAAAGGTATATCGAATGCAATAAATACTTCGGTTAGTGCATTTGTTAATTGTATAATTTGTTCTTCAGTGTGATTTGGAGTAATGTTTACCCTAAATCTCTCGGTCCCAATTGGTACAGTTGGTGAATTAATTGGTTGTAAATATACATTATGTTTCTCAAGTAACTGACGTGCAGCCGCTTTACACTTTGTTGCATCACCAACTAAAACTGGTAATATATGTGTCTCGGTTGAATTCATAATTGGAATTCCCGCTCTTTCAAAAGAATTCCTTAACATTTCTGTTTTTTTATGTAAACCATCTCTTTCTACTTTAGAAACCTTTAAGTGCTCAACACTTGTATAACATGCCGCTACTATAGCTGGTGGTAGTGAAGTCGTAAATATAAAACCTGAGGCAAAAGATCGGATTGCATCAATCATTGGTCCCGAACCTGTAATATAACCTCCGATAACACCAATTCCCTTAGCCATAGTCCCTTGAATAATATCAACCGAATCTGCAATACCTAGATCAGCAGCTATTCCTGCCCCTCTAGGTCCATACATACCAATTGCATGAACTTCATCAAGGAATGTTAAAGCGTTATATTTCTTAGCAAGTTTAACAATTTCTTCAATTGGTGCAATGTCACCATCCATAGAATAAACTGACTCAAAAACAATTACTTTTGGTCGATTATATGGTTGTGATGCAAGTAATTGCTCTAAATGTTCTGTATTATTATGCTTAAAAATTGTACGCTCTACCTTCGTACTACGTATCCCATTAATTATAGATGCATGATTAAGCTCATCGGAAAAAACAATACAATCTTCAAATAAACGTAGTAAACACTGAAGTGTTGCATCATTTGATCCATATCCTGTCGGGAATACAAGCGCAGATTCTTTACCATGCCATTCAGCTAATGATGACTCCAATGCCTCATATTGATAATGTGTACCACCAATATTTCTAGAACCACCTGATCCCGCACCATATAAATCAATTGCATTATGCATAGCCTCAACAACAACTGGATGTTGTGACATCCCTAAGTAATCATTACTGCACCAAACTACTACAGGTTGACTATCTTCTGATCCATTTAATTTAGCTAAAGGATATTGTCCACGAATTCGATTTAATGTAACAAACTCACGGTATTGCCCACTTTTTTTCAGTTCTACTAGCTTTTCATTTAATATTTCTGTATACATATTGTGCCTCCAATTATAAGTTCTCTAACTATCAATTTAAAGGGGTAATGTAAAAAAATGTTAATAAAGTTGTGGTGCTCTCTCATTATAGGCATAATGCACAAAAAAAACAAACGAAAATTTTAAAAATAAAATTTTTTCGGTAAATTATATTTTTACTCTTCCTATATATATATATTTATATTAAATTTTAAGTTTTAATACGATTAGAAATAGTGAAAAGCTGATAAATAGAGTGTTTACAGCCATTTATCTAACAAGAAAATAAATTTTTTATTTTTAAAATTTATTTCTAAAGAGTTAGAAAATTAATATTGATATAATATTTAAGTCATGATAATATTTGGCTCGTGAAAACTAATTTTACAAAAAAGGTATTTTTAGGTTATTAAAGTTAATAGTTAAAGATCAACTATACATTCTCAAATTAAGTTTATGATCATGAAAATGATTTATCATTATATTTTGATTCATAGATAAAAATGTCTTTAGTCTGGTTATTATAACCCCTAAAAATACAGATCCATCAAACAATGAACTCTAGGAGGAAATTTGATTATGCAAGAAAAATTAGTGATTCGTAAAGCTATCATTCAAGACACTGAAGAATTAGTGGAATTAAGAAAGATTTTATTATCTAGTGGTGACACACATTATGCAGCAAAAAGTGAAGAAGATAATTTGGCCTGGCAAAATGCTTATCGCCATTGGATTAAAGAGAATATTTCAAATGAGAATGTACTGATTCAGGTCGCTCAATATGATAAAGATGAAAAAATATGTTCATGTGTTATTGGAATAATTGATTTACGCGCTCCTATGGTAGGTGCACTTAACGGACGAGTTGGTTGGGGACAATCTCTTGTAGTAAGCAAAGATAGACGCGGTCTAGGAATTGCAGAAGCCATGATGGATGCTTTTCATAATTGGTTTAAAGAAAATGATGTTCAAAAAATTGTTGTTCAATCTAGTAAGATGGCTGAAGAGTTTAATAGAAAAAGAGGTTATCTCCAAACTGGAGAACAGTTATTATTTAAAACAATAGAATAGGAGCATACCAAAATGAAAGTCTTAATTATTGGAATGGGTTTTTCAGGGCAAATGTTTTTAGAAGCTTTCCATAACATCTCACATCTATACAATAATGATATTGATATTGCTTACACTTCAAGATCTCAAAAAGATATTAATTTAGTGTATTATCCGACTATCGAATCTGCTTTAGAATTATTTAAACCAGATATTTTAGTAATATCCGTTAATGACGAAAATCATGGAGAAGTATTATTTTCAATTCAAAATTTCAACGGATTTGTAATATGTGAAAAGCCTTTTGTTGATCCAAATTTCAAATTAGAAAATGCAGAGAAACTATTAAAATACACATCGGGCTTTTGTTTAAATATGGTTGCAAGATATTCACAAGCCGCTCGATTATTAAAAGCATATGTAAATGAAAATAATTTAAAATTAGTACGTGCCAACTTCTTATGGGAAAAAAATAGAATTAATGACTACCGACCTACAACAGGAGTTATCAGCGAAATTATACACTCTTTAGATCTTGTTCAATGGATCAACGGTAATTCACCATTAAAATTAAGACATATTCAAGGGGTAAAATCTGATTATTCAATCTCTGGAGATGAAATTTCAGATAGCGTTTCTGTGATGGGTGAAATAAATGGTGCTGTAGTGACAGGATACAGTAGTTTTGTAAACTTATTTAGAAGAAGAGAATTAGATTTTGTTTTTCAAGATGCTAATAATCAATTAATTTTTGCTCAACTATCTTATGACACGCCAAACTGGTATGAAGATTCAGTAAAAATTTGGACAGAAACTAGTACACAATCTGAAGAACTGTTATACTTTAATTCCCTTGAACATGAATATGATGGGGATAGAAAAATAGAACGAATTATAAATGTAGTCAAAGATGTTACTGATTTTGTTATGCTAGAAAAAGAACCTTCTTTTGGTTTTCCAAACCTAAAAGATGCAGTTCGCTTACAGAAATTACTTAATGAAATTGATTCTAAGAAATCAAGCTTTTACACAGTTAAATATAACAGTTCGGAGAAAAGGGTCTTGCTTAACGAAAAAAGCGGATTTGGACGACTAGGATAAAAAATAGCAAGGAACTTAAAATAAGTTCCTTGCTATTTTTATAAATTCCTGAACATAATAGCCTTCTGCTTGTGTTAATTCTGTAGAATGTTTATAAGATATGTATATATTTCTATAATGTCTATCTGGTAATTTGTATATCGTTATATTATCAAATGATTTTAAGAAAAGCTTTGGTCCTATAGAAATACCTATTCCTAAATCAATCATTTTCACTATTGTATTGCAGTCACTTATATATGAATGAACCTTAGGCTCTATACTGTGCTGATTAAAAAATTTCTCAACTTGATTTCTGTACGGCGCTGCTGGCATAATGATATTATTTTGATCAAAGAAATCCTTTAAAGAGCAATCTTCAGGAATTACCTTTAAGTCATTTGGTGTTGCTATAACTAACTCATCTTCCCAAAATGGAACGGATTCACATCCGAATTCCCCGTTAATTGTAAATCCCAGGTCAATTACTTTATTAATAACCCATTCTTGAATTTCATCATAAGTCCCCTCAAATATTATAATTTCAATAAACGGATACAATTTATTAAATTCTTTCATAATTGGAGGTAATATATGTTTTTTTACACTTGTAAAGGCCCCAATCTTTAGTGTTTTAGGCAATAATTCATCATTAAAATTAGTCTCTATTAATTTACGGTTTATATTTAATATCTGACCAATATACTCATAAGCTTTAGTGCCATGAAGAGTTAAAGTAATTGTTCGACCAGTTCTTAGGAATAAAGACGTTCCTAATTCCTTTTCTAAGCTAGAAATTGCATGGCTTACTGCAGATTGCGTCATGTTTAATTTTTCAGCAGCCTTTGTAAAACTCCCCGTTGTAATAACTGATTCAAAAATTTCATACTTAATAATACTCATGAGTTTTTTTCATCCCTTGCATTAATATTATTCATTTTATTTAATTCCATTCATTAAGTATACTAATATTAACCTACTTAAGCTAGACGAGTAATGATTATCAAATGTTATTTTACCTTAATTTAATCTGCAGATTTTTAATTACTATGACATTATTCAATAATTATATATAGCTCAATTATTATAATTGAAAACGAAATCCTTATAGAGTTATATATTGATTTAATAATCATTCTCTATCTGTATAAAACTAGCAACTAGAGTGTATAAGATTGATAATTTATTTTAATCTTGACAATGTAAAGGTGGCAAAACTATGAAAAAAGTTATTTTTTTAGCTATTGGTATGTTTGCCTTGGGATTCGATGCTTATATTATTGCTGGACTGGTTCCTGGAATTAGTGATACCTATCAAAAAAGTGCATCCCAAGTTGGGCAAGCGGTAAGTATATTTACATTATGCTATGCAATATCCGCTCCACTGTTTGCTTCTCTCTTAGCAGGTAAACCTATCAAAAAAGTTCTATTGACTTCAATAGTTATATTTGGTCTTGCAAATGCATTAACTGCAGTATCTCCAAACTTTTCGGTATTCTTAATATCAAGGGCAATTGCTGGTGTTGGTGCTGGATTATTTTCTCCTTTAGCTGTCGCAGGCTCAACTATGTTAGTACCTGTAGAAAAGAAAGGACGCGCACTTGGCTTAACAATCGGTGGCATGAGTATGGGAACTGTATTAGGTGTTCCTATAGGTCTTTATATCGCAGACAACTTTGATTGGCAATCAGCAATGTGGTTTGTGGTACTACTTAGTTTAATTGCTGCTATTAGTATTCTTAAGTTTCTACCACATGTTCCAGTCACAGCACCACCTGCTATGAAAGAAAGACTTGCAATGTTTTTAGATAAAAGAGTTACTATTACTGTTTTAATAACATTCTTTGCAAGTATTTCAAGTTTAGGTTTATATACCTATCTATCTCCATTATTACAAGATCTTGATAACTCAAGTGATTTAACAATTTATTTATGGGCTTGGGGATTGGGTGGATTATTTGGAAGTATAACAATTGGATATTTAATTGATTACTTCAAAAAACCAAAAACTTTAATGGCTCTTATTTTAATTATTTTAACTATCTCAGTTGTATGTATTCCGATAATGATTAATCTAACAATTATAAAGTACTTACCATTTTTCATATGGGGAGCAATGGGATGGGCATCTGGAGCACCACAACAACATATTTTATTATCCTATCAACCTAAACATGGAAGTGCAGCTGTGGCCCTCAATAGTTCGATTAACTATCTAGGAAGTTCAGTAGGTGCCACATTAGGTGGAGTAGTAATTTCTCTTGGAATGGGTACTATGGCTCTAATCTACTTTGCGATAATTTCTATGATTATTTCATTAGGCCTACAATTTTATAGCATGAGAAGTAATACATTTAACATAGCTACTACTAAAAAAGCTGTTTAAAATAAGTCTATTACAATTATAAAACATAGAAATGGCATTAATTAGTCTGTATCTTTTTATAGAGAAACAAAAAGAAGGCGGTTCTTTTAAAACCGTCTTCTTAAAATAGTAATACCATCTTTCATATAGCTAGTTATTTAATGTTTTCTTTTATTAGATATTTAGGTTAAAAAAGTTACATTTCTATCATTCCTCTATTATTTCATATTCATCTGAAATAATATTTTTATTCCGCCATGTTTGTAAATTAATACTATTTTTATATTAAATTCAATATTTTATCTAGTCACCCTCAAAAAACGGACTCCCAGATCCGCATGTATCAGGTTTCAAAAAACAAACCAATACAAATACATCCCCAACAACTTAAAGTCCTATTTCAAGTTGTTGGGGTACTTAAAAAGAAATCTACTGTTTTCATCCAGTTTTGTTAAGCAATTTCTATATACTATATGCTAATCTCTCAATTTTTTATCTTGGATCTCTTCTAAGCCCTTTTTGTATCCCTTTTCTTTTGCTACATGATTCATTATTAATTATATTTGGGCTTAAATATAAACTGACATGTTCTTTATTATTTGTAGCATTATTTTCTATTATAAAAAAACTTGCAAGAAAACTCGAATTTTACAAGTGTTTTTGAAATATATGCAACAGAACTCTTTTTTATAAGTCAGCTTCATTTCTTCCTATGCTATATACGCTTATCATGCCAAAAGTTTAACGAAAAGTGCTCTTCTTCATGATATGCTTCAAATTCATAACCTTTTGCTTTTAATCCTTCTATTATTGCTGGTATTGCTGCAACAGATTGTGGATGAATATCATGCATTAAAATAATCTCTTTGGGCTTTGTTGCACCTGTAATTACACTTTCAGCAATTTTTTCCGCTGCAGCATCCACTGGCATGTTACCATATCTCCAGTCTGAAGTATCTATCGTCCAATCCCAAACTCTTAAACCACTTTCTACAACCTTATTACGAAGTGCTTCATTTAATCCAGGCGAAGAACCATAGGGAGGACGTGTTAGTTTTGGCGATTCACCAATAATATTTGCTATTAACCCCTGATTTTCTTTCATTTCATTGACATACTCGCCATTTGTATATAACTTCTTGGAATTGTGTGTCATACTATGCATACCAACATAGTGCCCTTCTGCTTTTTCACGTTTTACTAAATCAGGATACTGCTTTACATTTGCACCAATTAAGAAAAAAGTTGCTTTTGTATCATTTTGTTTTAATATATTTAACAATTCAGCTGTATATTTTCCTGGACCATCATCAAATGTAAGATAAGCAATTTTCCTCACTTGACCATTAAATTGAACTGGTGCAGCCTTATTCCTCTCCACTTTCGACTGTTCACCTGCAAGGTGTACTGCATTTACTTGGCTGGCTACTGCTCTAGCCGGTGAAGTAATTGATTGAAACATAAAATACCCAATTGCGATTGCAATAATAGCCACTATTGTGACTATAACGCTTTTTACATTTAATACATTTCCCATTCTATGAAATTCCTTTCTTTAATAGTATTTCTCTATAATACTTCTATTCATATTTAAATACATTCAATTTTTTTCGTTCCTACAAGTAAATATTAATAGACTATATAAATGGATAGCATCAACATTTTGTGTGCTCTGTGCGCTAAGGATGTAACCCTTGATTTAACAGAGAGTCTAACCCGTCTATTCCACCTACTACAAAAAAATGGGCGGAAATCTCATCGATATGAGAAGAAAACAGTCTTTGATATTTATAGGTGTTGTCTATGAATATAGTGGACTTAGAAAACAAAAGAAGGCTGCATAATCTTTAAAAACGTTACCTATTTAGGTTTATTTGGCACGCTCATTTTTAAGAATAAAAAGTGTTTTAAGAGTGTTGTAGTTTATTTGAACGAAAGTTCATTTTGTTTCCGTTCTTAAGTTGATAAATGTGGCGATACCCCACATTTATCAACTTAAGAATTTGTACTATTCCTAAAACAAAAAGTTGGTTCCTATTTTATTACATTTAAAAGAGAGGGTGACGTGCTTCTTATGAATATGCATTAAAAAAAGAGTTGTCTCTATTTGCCGCTAAAGAAAGAACCGATTTCGCTCATAAAACGTGTAAACCAATTAGCTTGTTCTACTTCAGATTTTGTTACAAGGTCTACTTGTAATGATTTACCTGATAAGAATCCAGGATTTGTACTATCATTAGGCACTATAATCATTTGGCTAATTGTTACACCTTTTTTAATAGGCGCTTCTTGTTCTTTATTCGATACTTTAAATTCTTTTTTATAAACGTCTATGCTGCCCTTTGGCATCGGAAGTGAAACAGCTTGCTTCGTTTGAACTGCTACATCTTTATCTTTTGCATTTTCTATCCGCACTGTTTCATGACCTTTTACTGCTGAATTTTTTTCATAGGCCTTCTTTACTTCAAAATTCGCAAATCCATAATCATATAATTTCTTTGTTTCATCAAAACGTGCTGTATGGGATTTTGTTTTAATCACTACAGAGATAAGACGCATACCGTTTCTTTCTACTGTGCCAGTGAAACAGTCCCCGGCTTCTGGAGTTGTTCCTGTTTTCAAGCCATCTACACCTTCGTATTGCTTAATTAAACCTTTTAACATCCAGTTCGAGTTCGCCATATCAATTGGATACTTGTCGCCCTTTTGGAATGTTTTTTTCGGGATTTTTGCTGTTTCTAATATTTGCGGGAAATCTTGAATCAGACGTTGTGCTAAAACCGCACAATCTCTTGCAGACATTTTATTTTTGTCATCTGGAGTTGTCCCTTCAGGATGCTGTCCTTTTAAATCAAAGTTTGTTAAGCCTGTAGAGTTTACAAATTTATAATTTTTCAATCCAAATTCTTTCGACTTATCGTTCATCATTTTTACGAAATCGGCTTCTTTTCCAGCAATTGCTTCAGCTAAAGCAATTGTCGCACCATTGGCAGAGCAAATTGCCATTGCCTCGTATAGTTCTCTTACCGTATAATAACCACCGTTTTCTAGGGGCACATTTGATAATGAGCGATCTTGTGAAACTTCGTGTGCGTATTTAGAAACTTTAATTTTCTGATCCCACCTAAGTTTCCCTTTAGCTATAGCTTCACTAACTAAGTACTCACTCATCATTTTTGTCATACTAGCAATTGCTAATAGTTCATCCGCATTTTTTTGATACAAAATTTTCCCGGAATCTGCTTCTACTAATATTGCTGCACCTGCTTCAATATTTAATGCAGATCCTGTTTCTGCTGATACACTTCCATATGTAACAAACATGCTACAAAATAGTGTAAGCACTGTTACTATTGCAATGTATCTCTTGCAAAACACACCTCTCACTTCTGTTACCTCCAATATCATGTACTCAAAAAACGTTATTCTAACATAATCCGCCAAAAAATAGACAGTGTTATCAAATCCTATATACATATAAGACATTAGAATCCTTTTTAAATAGACCATCTCATCTCAATCTTTTATGCGCTAACACGATTCAGTTAGTCTCCTGCAGTTTTATCACCTTAACGCTTAGTGGTCCCTGCAAATTCTTCAAGAGTCATACCGATATCCACATGTTTTTAAGGATTACACTTAATAGACAATCTAAGTAATACATTTGTTCCACATTCACAAAAAAATCAAATCAGTGTGCACCGCATATGGTGGTATCCTATTAAAGAAAAGGTATATAAAATTTATCAAATCCATATGAGAATAATTACTAGTCCCCATTACAACACAAATCATCCTTTTACCATCTTGTTTTGCTCCACTTTCCTTCCCGTGTAATATATACATCATACTGATTTTTATTTAATTCATTTAATACATTTAAGGCTGATTCTAATGAAACCTCATGTTCAGCAGATTTACTACCATACCACACGAATACTTTATGTCTCATTTTTTTACCTCCGAAAATTTAATAAGCCTAAAAAATCTATGTTTAAGCAATGTTTTGTTCACATTGCCTAATCTTTTTAATAAATTATTTGTCATCCCTTTTTTCTTAACTCACCTTGAGTTTAAAGTAGATTATTTAAATTAAAAGAAAGATAAATTAAAGATTTTATAAAGAAATAGGAAACTTCTATATAAGAAGTATGAAGTTTTGAATCACGGTTGTATAGAATATATTCTTTTTTAAAACCCTAGATTAATAGTATCTGTAGATAGCGAGTATAAAGCCGTATGTGTAAAGCAAGAAACATATGTTAAAGCTTTATTAGGCAATAATAACTATTCCTGTAATTAAAATGGTTAATAAGGAATTTCCATCCTCAATGAAAAAAGCACCCCTCCGGATGCTTTAGTATTACTCTCTATATTTCTTCTAAAATACATTTTATCATGTAACGCGCTTGTAATTTTAAAAACACTCCAAATCCTTAAGTTGATGGAAGTGGGTTGGTACCCCTTAGACTTCTAAATATTAATTACACCTCATCGGAGTGCTAACTCTCTTACATACCTGACCAATACAATTTATATATACATCATAAACGCGTCCACTGCTGTCGCACTCATAATGAGACCTTACACATGCACATTCTCCTGCTTTATTACTTATTCCTAATATTTTCTTTAACATTTTAATCATCCTCTCATTAAAAATATAAAAATAATTATCTAACAAATTAGCACGGATACTTTGTACGAATCGTTTCACATAACTCATTTACTGTACAATCATAGTAGCGATATACTTCTCTTCCACCCTCGCAAGAATACCTTTCGACAGTACAAGAACATACAGGTCTTAATGGTGCTATACCTAGTAATCTTTTTAACATTTTATCCCTCCTATTACATTTAATTGAAAACAATAACTTTAGAATACATTCATTCCCTGTAACTGTCAATAACATTCTGAATAATCAAAAATAAATTGCTAGATTTGTTTATATCACACATTAACCAGTTCTTGTTCTAAAATACTATCTAGTTTCATTATTAGTTCACCAAAATTTGACAAATCTGCAATATGCTTAATTTCACCTAACTTGTCGATTAATAATATATAAGGTGAGGTATGGACAAAGAAATCCTCAACTATATCCGCACTTACTATAAAGTGTGCATTTGAACTGCTTTGCATCATGCTACTATCTAATATTTCACTAGAAACAAAGATATAATTAATATCATATTTATTTATAACATCAGGCATCTTCTTAAATAGTTCTTTGCAACTAGAACATGTATTACTTACAAATAAAAGTAAAGTGTATTCATATGCATCTGATGGTACTACTAGTGTTTTTCCTTCCATAGAGTTCTTTTGAAACACCGGTACCTTTTGTCCGACTGCCAATGATTTTTCTTCTATTTGCTTATTTTCACGAATCCGAAAACGATTTAAAAATTGTCCAACTAGCCTACCCAGATATAGTATTAATATAGTTTGGAAGATAACAACAATCCACAATGTGATGTTAGAAATGACATACCATTTTTCACTCATTTTTTAAGTCCTCTCCTGATAATTTGAACTAATTCAATTTTTTGTTAAACGGTCTATTCGTAAAGAAATATTATATAGTTGTATCATATTTATTCCTATTAATATAATTATCCAACTAGTAAATACTAAAGTAAAATACTGAAAATTAAAGATATCAAGCACAAATTGATTAGTTTTTAATAAATGATCTAAGCTCCCTAATGATACCGGATACATTAATAAGATTACCGAAACAGCACCAATACAAAGATTCCTAACAACTAACATCCATGATAATTTATGATTTCCTAATACACCGCCACATCCACAAGATATTTCCTTTCTTCCTCTAAGTAAGTTTACTAAAATAGCAACAGAGTATACAAGAAGTAGTAGTACTGCACAAATTAGAGTAAGTCTATGAAACAACCCTATAAACAAGCATATACTTATAAATAATTCTGCAAAAATTTCTATAATAGTAAATAACCTAATTTGATTCTCAGGAATAATCTGATATTCTTTTATAATCAATTGATGGATATTAAATTTCTTAATTTTATCAATGCCTGTACTAATAAATAAAGTCGCAATTCCAATTTTCATCATAAAAAACAAAGAAATCATTTTTATTCACCTCATATTTTTAAATAACTTTATCCTCCTTAATATTTCTCATCTTTTCATAATGTGAGAAAATTCCCTTATGATACGAATTTTGATATATTATTGTTCCTTTATTATCAACTAGGGTGAATGTTGGAAAAGTATCTATATCTAAGGAAGTAAAAAAGCTCTCATTTTCCTGTATCTTGACAAAGCCTTTATAATCTGTGTTTTTTTTATTATCACCTGACAATTCAAATACCTTTTCAATATTTATTAGTGGTATTTTATAGATATCGTTATTCTCCTCAATCATTTCTATTAATGCTTGTTTACAAAAAGGACATGTAATTGACGTAAATGCAATTATAGTTATATCTTCAAAATTCAAATGTTTTTCTAAGAAATATTTTTTCATATTTACTCCAATAAGATTATTATCCTTATAACTAAAATTCCCACTCTCTATTAATGGAAGTAAATCTATTTCCTTTTTTAAAAAATGTATCTGCCTCAATACGATGCACAATAGTAATAACCAAACACAAATGAACATTAAAAGTATCGACATCATACTCCTCCTTTTTTAATCTTTAAAAACTCCCTTTTACCAGTTCTTTATGTTCCATATACCATTTCGATTGAGAAACGAATAACTCTTTATATATACCATCTAAATGTAAGAGTTCCTGATGTGTACCTCGTTCAGCAATTCTTCCTCGTTCCATTACAATAATTTCATCGGCCAACCACGCTGCCCCAAGGCGATGAGTAATAAATATGACAGCCTTATCACTGGAATATCGAAAAAACTCCTCCATAATCTCCACTTCAGATTTTGGATCAAGAGCAGATGTTGGTTCATCCAATACTATAAGATCACACTCCCTAAATAAACATCTAGCTATCGCAATCTTTTGCCATTGCCCCCCTGAAAGTTCATTTCCTCCATCGAAAAACCTTCCCAATCTTGAATCATATTGATTAGGTAGACTTTTAATGTGGTTTTCTAATCCAACCCTTTTTATTACCTCTTTTAATTTTTCTGTATCGGCTAACTCCTCTAAATTTCCAAAACCTATATTTTCTCTTACCGTAAATTCAAAGCGATTAAAATCTTGAAATAGAACGGAAATTTTCTTGAAATATTTGTTTAAATCTATTTTATTTAAAGGCATACCGTTCACATGTATCATAGATGAATCCGTCTCATATAAACCTGTTAAACATTTTATTAAAGTGGTCTTTCCTGAGCCATTTTCACCAATAATTGCAATCTTTTTACCAGGTGTAATTGTTAAATTAATATCTTTCAATATTCTTATATCCTGATTAGGATAAGTGAAATTTAATTTTTGAACACTTATTTCTTGAATACCATGAATCTCTTCTTTATCTTCCACGTCATCAATTTCAGGTAAAGAGATAAAAGATGAGAACTCCTTAACATATAATAAATTCTCATAAATATTTGATATAGATCTAATTAGACTACCTAAACTGGCTTGGATGTTTTGAATGGCTTGTAAAACTGCTACTAATGACCCTACTAACACTCTTCCTAATTTCATTAAGTATAGGAGAAAAGCACTAGTTAACGCATATACCAATACAAGTATAATTTCTGAAGCAAATAACCAAACTGTTTGTTTCTTTAATAAATTTATCTCCTCCAGATTATTTTCTTGATATTTTTGACGCCATTTTTTAATTAGAAAGCTTGTTATCTGAAATAAACGTAGCTCTTTAACACTCTCTCTTCTATATAATAGGTTAGATATGTAAAACATTTCTCTATTTACTGGCGTTAAATTCCTCATTAATTCATATTTAGATGAACCATTTTTTATTTCAATAATAAATAAGGGTATGATTCCAATAAATAATATAACTACCAATACCCAGTGGATATTTATTAAATAAACTAATATAGAAATTAGTGTTATACATTCTTTTAACAAGTTAGAAGAACTTGTTACATTATTTACGATACGCTGATCAATACCACTAATCATCTGAAGTTTATTTTGAAATTCGGGATTTTCAAAATGTATGTATGCTAACTTTTCCATTTTATTAAATGTGATTTCTTTGATATGCAAACCAATTTTTTGATTAATATATTTATCATTAATAATACTAAGATGTTCTAAAATATATTGAAGTAGAAAAGTAGCCAATTGACACGCTAAATATACAAATACTTGTTCTAAGTTACCAGAATGATTTATAAATTTCGCTGCTTCGTTTATTAAACGCTCAAAAAGAAAAATGTTAATAACTGGTATAAAACCTTCTATAACTCTAATAAACACTAAAAATATTAAATGACTTTTACATGACCTCCAAAAAAAACCTGCAGAATAAAGAAATAATGACATATTATTCAATCAAACAGCCCCTATAATAATAATTAAATAGACGAAAAATTCTTAATATAAACAATATATTACAGTACTTCTTCTATAACGTAAATAATCATTTTACTTTATTTTCCACAAAATGAAACTTCCTGCTTGAGAAATTATTGTTCCTTGTCCATTTATCATTTTAGCCAAGAAGACTCCTTCCTCAAGGAACGCGAAGTGAGTAGGTGGGAGATGAATTGGCTTCGAACAAGGGATGACAGGAAGCCATCTTAATTGTTCGACATACATAAACTGTTACTTTACTACCTATCGAATGTACGTTTGTTGTATGATA
>NZ_JAEHCA010000034.1:0-44497 GCF_016483345.1 Bacillus cereus group sp. N24 | reverse complement strand
TTTGTTCATGTCCTTCAGGTGGTACAGCTGGATCTTGAGTTTCTTTTTGTACTGGATGTACAGGTGCAACTGGATCAACAGGAGTAACAGGGCCAACGGGAGTAACGGGAGTAACAGGTCCTACTGGGGGGATTGGCCCTATAACAACAACCAATTTGTTATATTACACTTTTTCAGATGGAGAGAAACTTATATATACAAATGCAGATGGGATAGCTCAATATGGTACAACGAATATATTATCACCTAGTGAGGTTTCATATATTAATTTGTTTATTAATGGAATTCTGCAACCACAACCATTTTATGAAGTTAGTACTGGTAAACTAACTTTATTGGATAATCAACCACCATCGCAAGGGTCTTCAATTATTTTGCAATTTATCATTATTAATTAAAAAAGACAGATTCTTATTTTAAAAGGAATCTGTCTTTTTTGTTTTAAATTACATTCGTTAACATTAAGTGACGATAAATTCGATTGTGATTGGAATTCCGCCGTCTAATGCATCTCCACCAGGAATTGTAATAGCGCCAGTAGGGCCAATAGTAACACTGGAGTTCACGCTTGGCTGAAGGATACCGTTTACATATAGGTTGTAATACGTGAAAGTCGGAAAAGCAGTTGCAGTAGTACCCGCATCGTTTAAGCAAGCTGTGGCAGCAACCGCAAAGGCTGCGCCTGTGCCAGTCCCGGCTCCTAGTGTAGATGTGAATCTTCTAGATGCCATAAATGGTTGAATGATAGGCAATTAAGTCTCACTCCTATTCATATTTTATTGGAACGAAGTATTGAATAACTTGTCCACTATATTGTATGAGAGTTTTCTATAATAGAAACGGCTTTAGGATTAGAAGAGTGGCATAATTTTATTAAAGGTATAATTTTTACTACAATTAAAAAGCGATGTTGATATTTGTGGAAGATATGCTAAGGGTTAATTTGAATTTTTGTATTCAAATTAATATGTATTCTTTGGTTTAAGAGATAAACGTGGAAAAATAAAATAAACTCTTAAGTTTAGGTGTTTAATCTAAGCACTCAATTATTAAAAACATATAATTAATATGTGAGTCATGAACATAATTAAATAACGTTTTCAAGTTTGATTATCATTCATGTTTCCTATTTTAAGAGAAACATATAACTCAACTACTTTTTTCAATCGCATCTTTTATAGTACTTAGAATAGGAAAACACTCAAATATAAGAAAAGTAAGGAGGAAATAAATGAAACATAATGATTGTTTTGATCATAATAACTGCAATCCGATTGTTTTTTCAGCAGATTGTTGTAAAAACCCACAGTCAGTTCCTATTACTAGGGAACAATTAAGTCAATTAATTACTTTACTAAACTCATTAGTATCAGCTATTTCAGCATTTTTTGCAAATCCAAGTAATGCAAACAGATTAGTGTTACTCGATTTATTTAATCAATTTTTAATTTTCTTAAATTCCTTATTACCTTCCCCAGAAGTTAATTTTTTGAAACAATTAACTCAAAGTATAATAGTTTTATTACAATCTCCAGCACCTAATTTAGGACAATTGTCAACATTATTGCAACAATTTTATAGCGCCCTTGCACAATTCTTCTTCGCTTTAGATCTTATCCCTATATCCTGCAACTCAAATGTTGATTCTGCAACTTTACAACTTCTTTTTAATTTATTAATTCAATTAATCAATGCTACTCCAGGGGCGACAGGTCCAACAGGTCCAACAGGTCCAACAGGCCCAACCGGAACAGGAGCAACAGGGGCAACAGGTCCAACAGGAGCAACAGGTCCAACAGGCCCAACAGGCCCAACCGGAACAGGAGCAACAGGAGCTGGAGCGGTTATTCCGTTTGCATCAGGTGGACCAGTAGCATTAGCAACTGTTTTAGGTGGATTAGCAAACACAGGAGCACTTCTTGGATTTGGAAGTTCATTCTTCCCTGTAATTGTCCCACCTGGTGGCCCAATTACTATAGGTCCTGTACCTCCAGTATTTGATTTCGCATTTGTAGCTCCTCGCGCAGGTACAATTACTTCGTTAGCAGGATTCTTTAGTGTAACTGTAGCGGTTGCTTTAGCATTAGGAAGCATACAAATTCAAATGCAGTTGTACAGCGCACCAGCAGCAAGTAATACTTTCACGCCAGTAGGTACACCGTTACTATTAACACCAGCATTTAGTGGTCTTATTGCTATCGGTGCCACTTCAAGTGGTATTATCGGAGAAGCAATTGCGGTCGCTCCACAAGATAAGATATTACTTGTTGTTTCATCAACTACACCAGGTTTTGATATAGCTACTGCTATTACAGGATTCGCAAGTGCAGGGATAACATTCGTCTAAGCATCGCGTCTTAAATGGTGAGCATTGAAAAAAGGAATACTCTTTTTAAGAGTATTCCTTTTTGTATAGCTAAAAAAGATCTTATTTATTTTTATTGCAGTTACATCCTTTTTTCTTTACATAGCCTTGCTCGGCTAAATCTCTTTGTGATTGAGAATTGGAAGATTGAGAGGATGTTGATGAACTACTATTTTTATTATTAGAGTAATTTTTTCGATAATTATAATTACTCATAGTACTATCACCTCCAATTTAATATATAAATATTATATGTATGTACTCTATTAATTGTTACGATAAAAAATCTCCTAGGTATTTTCCAAGGAGATAAATGATTGTTTCTTTATGGTATAAATTAATATCCCCAGTAAAGAGGGAAATAATATGAATCTTGGTAATATAAATTTTGTTTTTGATTAGGGTGTGGAGTCGGTGGATTTATCATTCCTCGGTTTTGATTACAGTTTGCTGGGGGACCAATTACTGTAGTAGATTGAATGGGGGATACTGCTTGTTTCCATTGTTGTTCATTGAGGCAATAAGTATGAGCCATCATATCGGCTGGAGTTAATCTTAAAATATCAGAACTAAAAATAACTTCTGGGGTTGGGGCATCGAAAATAGCTAATAAATGAGTATTATCCGCTGAAGCGATTTCGTAATGCCACCATGCTTGTGGAATGTTGGCAACTTGCCCTGGTTTTATCGGTAAGTTTAATATTTGATTTGTAAATGGATTAAGTAAAGAAACAACAGCAGATCCTGAAATGCAGTAAACAAGTTCAGCTGCATTTTGATGAATATGTGGTTCTACAACATTGCCTGTACTTAAATAAATATCTAGTAGAGAAGTATTTTCTAAAGTATTTAATTGTTTTATGCCAAGTACGTTTATATAGTTTTGGGCATCTTTCTTAAAAAAATTACTTTTACTTACATCATGAGTGAAATTGGTTGAAGGAGAGGTGTAGTCGATATTGGAAGTCAATTGTATTACCTGCCTTTCTATTGGAAAGTGTGGATGCAAATTTAGGATATGTGCCTAGTGTTAGTTATGTGCATTTGTTTGTATCGTAATACATTCACTTATTTTATAAAGAATATAGCCTGTACTTCTTATTTCTCATAATGTTAATACGGATAAAAATTAGAGTGAACGAATGAAAGGCGGAATTCGTGATGTTAGGAGTAAAAATATTAAAGTATATTTTAATGGTTACGTTATATGAAAAGACCAATGCCTTTTAGAAAGGAATTGGACTTTTATTTAAGATAGTTTTTGCCGAATAATTAATTGTGCTTTAGCGGTATTGGCGTAATTTAGCCACCCTAATGCCGAGTTTTGTTTTAAAACAAAATGGATTTCTATGACGTCAAAATGAGATACCTTTGTTTTAAGTGGAACAGGTATACCATTTACTTTTACTTGTTTCATGTTATATGCAATTCTTGGAAATGCAGAGAAAGTAAAATCAATAATTGTAGCACCATCTGGTAAATAAATGGGTTATAAATCTGAAGTATAAGCCGTAATGATATTTTCAAATAGTTCATACGATACTAGATTGTGGAAAGCGATTGGATCTGTAGTTAATAAATTGTTATTAAAATGGCTATTTTCAAGTGCTATATTGTCTTCGAAATCGTTTATAGTTGGTTTGTATAATTGATGAATCATTCCAAGGATTTTATAGCAATCTAGCACACTTGTAGTGGTGATACATATTCGTGAAACACTTGATACGTTTTGAGATTCTTGTAGTTGTGAGTAGGCAGTGTAAATGGGGCTGAGTTCATAACTTATTTCAATAGAATAAATCCCGTTTAAAATTGTTTTAAATATGTAAAAAATAAAGGTGTTGAGATTAAACTATATTCGTATTCTCATTCATACTTTTGATTGATGGAAAAAAGTAATGAAAATGTTAATTTTAAATTACATCAATCATTTATAAGGAGTGAATGTTTATGTCATTTAGTGAAATGATTAGAAATGAAGTGCTCAGCTGGACGGGTGTTTCTGAAAAACCGCATCGATTTGGTGGTATTGAAATAAATTATGGTAAGAAGGAACTTGGTCATCTTCATGGTGATAAATTAGTTGATTTACCATTTCCGAAGTTAAAGCGAGATGAATTAGTGAACCAAGGATTAGTGAAAGCACATCACATCTTACCTGAATCAGGATGGATAAGTTATTATATAAAGAGTGAAGAGGATATTCCATTTGCAATTGAGTTATTTCGAATGCAATATGACCGAATAAAAAAATAATGAAAGTCAGTAGATAAATAAAAATATATTTTCATGTCACATCCCTCCTTAATCGTTCGTCTTGTATGTAGAACGATAAGGAGGGATTTTATTATGAAGAAATTTGATGTAGCAATTGTTGGCGGTGGGCTTGCTGGATTAACAGCATCTATATATTTAGCGAAAGCTGGAAAGAAAGTGATTGTATTAGAAAAGTCCAGTCGATTTGGTGGTCGAGGGATGACTATAAATAAAAATGGGATCTGCATGAATCTTGGTGCACATGCCTTATATAGAGGAGGAGCAGCATTTTTAACTTTTAATGAGCTCGGTATGAATCTTCCGGGTGGAATACCGACTACAAAAGCACATGGAATATGGAAAGGGGATATATTCACTATCCCAACAGATTTTCGCTCTATTTTATCAACACCACTACTTTCGTGGTCTGCAAAAGTACAATTCTCACGTCTTATGATTCGTTTAGGGAATTTAGATGTAGGAGAAGTTCCAAAAATGAGCCTAACTGCATGGGCGGAAAATGAAATAAAAGATCCAATGGTTCGCAATATATTTTATGCGCTATGCCGAACAACAACATATACGTTTGCTCCTACAATACAATTAGCTTCTTCAGTATTAAAGCAAATACAACTATCTATGAAAGAAGGCGTACTTTATGTAGATGGTGGTTGGGAGACGATTATAACAAAATTAAGAGATATAGCGAATAATGTCGGGGTGCAATTTTTGGCTAAAAAGCATGTTTTGGAAATAGAGCATTACGAAGATAAACAAAGAATACATTGTTTTGACGATGAGGTATTTGAAGTAGGTAAAGTCATCGTGACGACTCCACCGAAAGAGGCTTGTAAAATAATAAAAGGGACAGAAGGAACAAGTTTGCATAGATGGAGTGAACAATCGGTACCGGTTACCGTTGCTGCATTAGATATTGGTTTGAGACGATTACCCGATCCTACACATCAATTTGCATTAGGGTTAGATCAGCCTATATTTTTCACGAATCAATCAAGAGCAGCTAAATTAAGTAAAGATGGATCCATTGCAGTGAGTCTAATTAAGTACCATAATCCTGCGCTAGAGATGAATCATATTCATGAAGATAAAGAACAGTTAGAAAGTGCGATGGAGTTGTTACATCCAAATTGGAAAAGAGAAGTTGTTGCACAACAATATTTATCGAAAATAACAGTAGTATATGATTTTCCTCATATTGAACGAGTTGAAACTCCAGGTCCTAATATCCCAGAAATGCCAGGTATTTACGTTGCAGGTGATTGGACTGGGCAGGATGAATTATTAGCTGATGCTGCAGTAGCAAGCGGAAAACGTGCGGCGTTACACATTTTAAAGCAATTAGAAAGTGAGGGTGTTCATCATGGAAACGGAGCAATTATATGAAGCATATCAACCATTATTATTTTCGTTAGCGTATAGAATTCTTGGGAGTGTTATGGATGCTGAGGATATCGTTCAGGATGTATTTATCTCGCTGAATAACATAGAGAATATTCAATCTATCGAAAATATGAAAGCATATTTGTGTAAGATGGCAACAAATCGTTCAATTGATAAATTACGTTCGGCAGCGCATAAACGTAACGTGTACGTGGGGATGTGGTTACCAGAGCCACTTGTAGAAGAGAGTGATGAGCCATCGGAGTCATTTGTAATGAAAGAATCCCTTTCTACAGCATATTTATTACTTTTACAGCAACTGTCTGAAGTAGAAAGGATTGTTTTCATATTAAGAGAGGTTTTCAGTTATGAATACGAAGAAATAGCTTCAATTGTTGATAAGAGTAGTGTGAACTGTAGGAAGATCTTTCAACGGGCACGAAAAAGTATTTTGGATAAACCGAAGCAATCAAAATTAAGTACGAAGAAAATGGCTGCTTATGTTGAAAAGTTTGTATCATCATTACAGTGTGGGGATGCGGAAGGCATGTTAGAAGTATTAAAAACAGATGCGATATTCAAAGCAGATGGTGGCGGTAAAGTGACAACTGCAATTCATCCGATTTATTCTGCAGATAGAATTATACGTTTGTTTTTTGGAATTGCGAAAAAATTACCGGCAGAGTATAATGTTAATTTTAAAATGGTAAATGGTGCACCAGGAGTTATTGTTACTATAAATAATAAAGTGACTTATGTACTTTCATTTGTATTTGAGAATGAGAAAATTTCAAACATTTATATGATGGTTAATCCTGAAAAACTTATGCATTTAAACGTGAAAATATAAAATAAAGACGCATTTCAACTGAAATGCGTCTTTATTTTATTACTTTTCTAACATTTCAAGAGGTACATCTTTTTCACCGGCTACCTCAAATTTAATTTCCCCGTCTTCTTCATAAATACGTGTAATAATCGGTATTGTAATCATTAATTTTTTATGCTGCTTTCGCTTTCTTGCAGCATCTAAGCTAATCACGTTCATTGTAAGCATCCTTTCTTCGAGAAATATATAAACAAAAGAAAATGCGTCCGAAAAGGGCGCTTAATTGAATTTGAAATACCGATTCATTTAAATGGGGTTTATATTATTTAATAACTGCAATTTTAATGTAAAATGATAGGAATGGAATAATTGCACGTAGAAATTAACTTTACCAAAAAACGAAACAATATGCTATAAAAAAATTAAAATCTTTGTCATATAACGAGAAAAAGGGTTTCGTTTCGCATATAATGAAAAGTAGACGGGCAGCAAGAGCTTTTTCATCATATTGCTTGGAAAGGCGATGAAAAGAATGGATACGTTAAATTCATTATTATTTCAACTTGAACAATATGGAGAAGAGCATGATCGGAATAAAAAAACACGGGAAGAAAAATTACGGAATGTTTCTCGTGAAATGGGGCAATTTTTATCAATTTTAGTAAAAGGGTGTAATGCAAAAAAAATTTTAGAAATTGGAACTTCTAATGGTTATTCTACATTGTGGTTAGCGAATGCGGTAGAAGAAACAAATGGAAATGTAACAACGGTAGAGCTTTCTTCAGAACGAGTGGGAGAGGCGCTTGTAAATTTTGAAAAGGCAAACCTATTACAAAGAATCGATGTTCATAATCAAGAAGCAGGGGCATTTTTAGATTCGCAACTCGATTATTCATTTGATTTTATTTTCCTAGATTCAGAGCGTACACAATACATGTGGTGGCTTGAGCATATAAAACGTATTTTACAACCAAAAGGATTTCTTGTTATTGATAATGCAACTTCCCATGCGAGTGAATTAGCTGATTTCATAAAAATGATTGAAGAGGATGATGTGTTTGAAACGGTGTTATTAGCGTTTCAAAAGGGAGCATTTGTAGCGCGCAAAAATAAATAGAAGTGAACGTAATATAATTATCACATTGAAAGCGGGCAAATGTCAAAAGATTGACTACAGCATGACAGAAAGAATGTAAATTATATAGATAACATACGAAGAATCCGCCTTCAGCATGTTCTTCTCTAGGTCTTAAGTCTGAGGAAAATAATGTGGATAACAGGTATACTTATACTAAGAAACAGGGAATGACTGCATAAGCAGATATTTCTTGAAAAATCGATTTCAAACAGACTGATTGTACATGAAATACGATAAATGAAATGAAAAATAGTGCATATAAATTCGCACATATAAATAAAGGAGCGATTTTGTTGACTGAACTCGAGAAAAAAGAACCCGTATCAATTGTGAAAGATAATAATGTAGGAGTAGTAGTTGATACAGTTATAAAAGATGAAGAACTTGATGAATTGAATAAAGAAGCTGATCTTTATGTACAAAAGTTAAATAGCGAGCAAAATACAGATTTATCAAAAGTATTGTCTCAGCTAGGAGATTTAGGGGATAAAGAGCAACAAGCAGCAGGACAAACGTTATCGGCGTTAAAACGTCCTGTAACAGCGATGATGAATGGGAAAAATGAAGAAATTCCAAATACATTGTTAGAGTTACGAAAAGTGGTATCAGAGCTTGATCCGAATTCATTAAAAGCAAGTGGCATGAAGAAAATAATGTTTAAAGTATTCAAAAAAAATCCACTTGAAACATATGTGCATAAATACCAATCTATAGATAAGCAAATCGAGGAGATTATTAGATCCCTTCTAATTGGCCGTGACAATTTGCAAGAAGATACGGTTGGCCTTGAAATGTTAAAAGAGCAATCGCATGATAAAATTCATGCTCTTGATAAACAAGTATACTTAGGGAAAAAACTTGCTGGGATGCTTGAAGCTGAGAAGCAAAACCCAGAGCGTCAAAGAGATATTCCATTAATAAACGATGCATTAGAAAAGATACTTGTACGTACACGTAATATGCAGCAAGCGAAAAGTGTACTATTACAATCGATTGCATCTGTAGATATCATTAAGAAAAATAATGAAAAGTTAACAGAGGCAATTCGTAATGCAATTACGATGACGCAAAACGTTGTAACAGTTTCAGCTGCTATTCAGCTAGCATTAACGAATCAACGTAAAACAATTGATGCTGTTAATGCGACAAATGAAGCAATTGAATCAATGGTATTAAGTAACTCTCAAGCATTGAAACAAAATACAGAAGAAACAACAAAGTTGCTTGAAAATCCTGCTATTAGCATGGATAAATTACGTGAATCATTCCAAAATGTATTCGCTGCGATTGAAGCTTCTGAGAAATCGTCAGAACGTATTATTGAGTCTAGTAAGAAATTTGTCATTGAATTAGACACATTTAATGATGAGATGAAGCAGAAACTCATTCAACGTCCAAGAAAATAACAGATTATTAGAGGAGGTGAAAAAATGAGTTTCATTCAAACAGTATTAGTACTATTAGGTACATTACTTTTAATCGCATTTACTGTCGTTGTTTTAGTAGTATATTTCGGACGTAAACTGTATTTTTCATGGACGAAACCATACAAGAGGGCGCAAGATTCTATAGAAAAATTATCGAATAAATCGACACCGTTTTTACAAGAGTTTACGCAACATCCACTCTTTTATCGATGGATTCGTACAGAAGGAAAGAAAGAACAACATACATTGAATACTCTTTTCTGTACATCAAGTCAACGTACGAGAGAGCAAGTATTTTCAATGTTACCGAAAGAAAAACAGAAAAAAGTGCATGTAATGGCAAAAACAACGAAAAAGCTTACAAATGAAGATATCGATGTGGCCGCGATGAAAGTGAAAGATTTCTTAAGACAAGAAACGCAGCAAACTGTAAAACCGTCAGACCTATCGTTTTATAAATTGTATTTTTATGATCGATATCCAGATGCATTGAATACAATTCAAACGTATAAACGCTCGATAAATCCTTCATTACAAAGAACAGTTGATGATATTACAATTTCAGTATTAAATGCATTGCCGTATTATCAAGAGCAGCGTATGTTTGAACAACAACATAAACTTGAAACGTTCTTAATGAAAGATTTAACTGCGATGTTATCTTTAGTGGTGCAATTACCTCCGTCACAACGACCAGAAAAAGAAGAAGAGTTAAAAGTCTACTTGCAAAATTTCAAAAAAGAAATGGAAGTAGTAGAGCGTGATATTCGGGACTCCATTGATCATGATTTGAATGTGAAGATGAGAGCAGCGACTGAGAAGTTTAAGAATAAATAGAAAAAGCGCCTTAAAAGCTAAGTGTTTCTCAGCTTTAAGGCGTTTTTTTGAGATTTTATTTTGCCTTAACGGTAGTATAACTAGAAGCAACACTTTCGTTATGCAATCGATCAACTGCAGTTACCACATACGTATACGTTTCTCCAGAAATAGCCGTTTTATCTACGTAAATTTCTCCAAGTTTTGTTTTTCTTACAGTGGTAAGTAAATGTTTTGGGTTGTGTATATCCACTTCATTTTTTCCATTCACACGGTAAATGGCGTAATAAGCAGAGTCATTATCTCTATTGTCAATTATTCCCACAGCAATACCTTCATCTCTTGGAATGGCACCTTTTAAAGTAGGTTGTTTTGGTGGATCATGATCAAGCCAAGGCATGGGCGGGATTAATGCAGGATGTATATATATGTCTTTGGAGAGTCTATCTTTTATTCCAAGTGGATTGTTATTTATATCTTTTAAACTGAAATGCATACTACCTTTTATTTGTGGATATTGATGGTTTAATGCGATTTGCTTCGGATATTCTTCTGGATTAGACCAAGCAGGGACAGAGTTGTTATTAATTTTATAAGCCGCTTGACCGATGTAAAGGTGAATCGGTTTGTTATTTGTTTCTTTTACCCACCAATCTACTAATATGTCATATGCAGCAGGTGTGAAACCGATATTCCAATATATTTGCGGTGTAATGTAATCAATGTACCCTTTTTGTATCCACTCACGTGTGTCAGCATAAAGATCATCGTAGTTTCTTTGACCTGCGGTTGTATTAGAGCCAGTTGGATCGTCAGCTATATTTCGCCATACGCCGAACGGACTAATGCCAAACTTTACGTATGATTTTTCCTGTTTTATAGCAGTATTTAAACCTTTTACGAGTTCATTTACATTATTGCGACGCCAATCTTCGATAGTTGAAAAATTCCCGTTATTATATAATTCAAATGTTTTTTGATCAGGAAATTCTTCGCCAACTACTTTATAAGGATAAAAATAATCGTCCATATGAATTGCATCAACATCATAATTTTTTACGATTTCTAAAGCGCCTTCTGTTATAAAGTTTTTCACTTCTGGAATACCAGGGTTGTAATATAGCTTCCCGCCGTAAGGTACAACCCAATCGGGATGTTGTCTTACAGGGTGATTTTCTGATAGTCGATTTATATCAGTGTGATTCATCGTTATTCGGTATGGATTAATCCATGCGTGGAATTCTATATTTCTTTTATGTGCTTCTTCAATCATAAATGCGAGCGGGTCGTATCCAGGGTCTTTTCCTTGTGTACCTGTAATGTATTCAGACCAAGGACCGTAATTTGAAGGATAAAAAGCATCAGCGGTTGGTTTTATTTGTACAACGACTGCGTTCATACCAGTGTTTTTTACATCGTCTAATAATTTTATAAATTCTTGTTTCTGCTTTTCGATAGGTAAGCCAGTTTTTGAGGGCCAATCAATATTAAGAACAGATGCTAGCCATACAGCGCGTAATTCATGCTTTTTGTAAGTAGTATTTACTTCAGCATAGGTAGAGTGAGGGGAAATGAAAGAGAAAGGAGTAAACAAGATGATGATACAACACATCATTAATAAACGTTTCATAATCATTTATACGCCTCCCTATTATACGATTATTTAAAATAATATATGATATGAGGTTGGCCTTGCAATTGAGAAAAATAAATATTGAAACATTAATTTAATAGGAAAAATATTTTTAGTGAAATTTACTTTCAGTATAACTAAATCGTTTCATGTCTTCATATGCTTGTTAGTAAAGTGAAACTTTCTTTCATTTGAAGGAAATAATTTATAAGTATAGGAGGCTTCAATAATGAAAGTTTTATTCGTTTGTTCTGGAGGAATGTCCAGCGCAATTGTTGTAAACGCTTTAAAAAAAGAAGCGGAGAAAAAAGGTGTGTACATGGAAGTGCATGCAATTGGAACGAATGAGGTAGAGGAAGAAGTAAAGAATGGTTGGGATGTTGTAATGGTTGCACCTCAAATAAGACACCGATTTGAATCTGTAAAAAAATTTGCAGAAGAGGAATCCATTCCGTGCGGTATTATTCCACCGCAAGCATACACACCGCTTGGTGGACCGACTTTGTTGAAAACTGTAAATGAATTAATTAGTTAGGGGGAAGCGTTATGAATAAGTTTGTCACGTTTCTTGATAAAAACTTATCTGGACCGATGGCAAGGCTTTCTGAACAGAGGCATTTACAAGCAATCCGTGATGGAGTTATTTCGGCGTTACCATTTATTATCGTAGGGAGTTTTTTTTTAATAGTAGCATTTCCACCATTACCGAAAGATAGTTTCATATCAGTATGGGCATTGAAAAATCAAACAAGTATATTAATACCATATCGGTTAACGATGTTTATTATGTCTTTATATATAGCATTTGGAATAGGATATAATTTAGCGAAAAGTTATAAGCTAGATGCTTTATCAGGAGCACAGCTTGCGGTATGTTCACTGCTATTAACGTTAACCCCTGAATTAATTGATAAAAAAGGATTTATGCTTCCGATGACAAATCTCGGAGGTCATGGATTATTTGTGACGATGATTGTTTCTATTTTATCCGTAGAGATATTAAGGTTTTGTAAGACGAAAAATGTAATGATTAAAATGCCAGAACAAGTACCGCCATCTGTATCACGTTCATTTGAAGCACTTATACCTGCTGCATTCGTTATTATTATAATGAGTCTAGTAACTGTCGTTTTTAGCATTGATTTACACCATGTTGTTGATAAATTAGCAGCACCATTAGTAAAAGCTGGTGATAGTTACTTCGGTGTAATCATTCCAGTGTTTTTAATTACATTTTTTTGGTCATTCGGAATCCATGGTGTGTCGGTTGTTGGAACTGTTGCTCGGCCATTATGGGAAGTTTACTTAGGGAAAAATGGTGAAGCAATTGCTAGTGGAGCAGATCAGTTGCCATTCATATCACCAGAACCGTTATATCAATGGTTTATATGGATTGGCGGTTCTGGTGCGACGTTAGGGCTTGTATTAGCTATGATTGTATTTGGTCGATCAAAATATTCGAAAGCATTATCAAGAACTTGTATTGTTCCTGGTATTTTTAATATTAATGAACCTGTTATTTTCGGATTACCGATTGTACTAAATCCAATTTTAATTATCCCGTTTATCATTACACCACTCGTAACAGCAACAGTTGCATATTCAGCAACTGCGATGGGATTTGTAACGCCAACACATATTATGCCGCCGTGGACATTACCAGCTCCAATTGGCGCGTATTTAGCCACAGGTGGGGATTGGCGTGCAGTGGTATTAGTTTTTATAAATATAGCAATATCATTTCTTATTTACCTACCATTCTTTAAAATGTATGACAAAAATATGATTGAAATTGAAAAGAATGGTGACGGGGAATCTGTTAGTCCTTAAGCTTTATACGGTTATTTTGAGTGATAGACTTTTTGTCTATCACTTCTTTCATATTAAACTGAGAGAAGGTATAAAGGAATGAATATAAAATTTAGTTATAAAGGTGTATTTATATTATTGTTTGGAGTAATATGTGCAAATTTACTTTTAGTACCTTTATTAAGAATACTAAATCTATCACAAATGCATAGTATATGGCTCGTTACAAGTATTGCGGCAAGTGTTTTGCTTACAATCGTTGTTTCTTTTATTGATGGCACATTTGTATCGAAAGTCCAGTTGTTTATTAGATTTGTATTGTTTTCTGTAGGTTGTACGTTGTTTACTTACATAATTGTTTTTTAGTGAATAGGGGGCATGCATAGTATGTATATTGCAGGGATAATGTCCGGTACATCGTTAGACGGAATAGATGTAGCGCTCGTTCATATTGAAGGAAACGGTGTAGATTCTAAAGTTGAACTCATTCATTTTACTACTGTTCCACTTTGTAAGGATATAAAAAATGAGATACAGCAGGCTTTATCAATTGATACATCTAATGTTCAATTGATATGCAGTTTGAACTTTAAGCTTGGTTTATGTTTTGCTAATGCTGTAAAGGAAGTTTGTAAAAAGGCTAATTTGTCATTGGAACGATTAGATTTAATAGGTTCTCACGGACAAACGATTTATCATCAGCCAAAGCAAGAAGGCAATTTTATTTCTTCGACATTACAAATTGGAGAACCAGCAGTTATAGCATATGAAACGGAAACAACAGTAATCTCTAATTTTCGAACGATGGATATGGCAGCAGGGGGACAAGGCGCACCACTTGTACCATATTCAGAGATTATTTTATACCAGCATCAAACTAAAAATAGGCTACTGCAAAATATTGGCGGGATTGGTAATGTTACAGTCATTCCAAGTAAACGAAGTAATAAAAGTGTTATTGCTTTTGATACTGGTCCAGGAAATATGGTAATTGATGAAGTGTGTCAAAGGTTATTCCATTTACCATATGATCAAAATGGTGAAATTGCAAAACAGGGAGTAGTTGTAGATGAAATATTAACATACTGTATGAACCATCCATTCTTAAAAATGAAACCACCCAAATCAACAGGTAGAGAACAATTTGGAAAAGAGTTTGTGAGTGAATTATTAAAGCGATTTGAAAAGTATAGTAAAGAAAGTATATTGACGACTGTCACGATGTTTACAGCAAGTTCAATTGTTCATCATTATAAGGAGATTATTTTTCCATTGTATGAAATTGATGAGGTAGTTCTAGGTGGAGGCGGAAGCTATAATGACACACTTGTCGAAATGATACAGAATAAATTAAGAGAAGAAAGATGCAGAATATGTATTCAAGAAGATATTGGGTATTCTTCAGCGGCGAAAGAAGCAATCGCATTTGCAGTTTTAGCAAACGAAACGTACCATCGTAATCCGAGTAATGTGCCGAGTGCTACAGGTGCTAAGGAACCGGTTGTTTTAGGGAATATAACTTTCCATACGACTAGAAGATGAAAGTAGGGCAAGTAAATGAAGTATATGATTGGAGTAGATGGTGGGGGGACGAAGACAGAAGCAATTGCATTTGATCAAGACGGAAATGAGCTTGCGAGAGGTACGAGTGGATTTGGAAATATAGTAATAAATTATGAGAATGCACTCACACATATTATAGATGCGATTAATCAATGTTGGGAACGTTTAATAAATGAGCATTGCGTTTGTATTTGTTTAGGATTAGCAGGTATAAGTGGAGCAAATACAAATGAATTAACAATACGTCTAAAAAAGAAGTACGGAACACAAATTGAAGTTTTTAATGACGCAATGATTGCACATGCAGCTGCTTTAAAAGGGAAGGAAGGAATTTTAACAATTGGCGGTACAGGTGCGATTTGCCTAGGAAAGAAAGGGACAGTATACGAGTATAGCGGTGGATGGGGACATATTTTAGGGGATGAAGGAAGCGGATATTGGATTGCATTACAAGCTTTAAAGAAAATGGCATTACAATTCGATCAAGGAGTTAGCCTTTGTCCATTAAGCTTGAATATTCAAAGGCAGTTTCAACTTTTGACACCGTCTCATATAAAAAGCCTAGTATATACTTCTTCAAAAGATAAAGTTGCAGCAATCGCACCATTAGTTATTCAGGAAGCGAGAAATGGGAATGAGGGTGCACATGAAATTATGATGCAAGCTGGTAAGGAATTAGCGAGAATTACAGTAGATGTTTATAATAAGATGCAATGTAAGTTTTCAACTCCAATTGCAGTAAGTGGTAGCATACTACGTTTAGTTCCTGAAATATATGATGTATTTAAGAAGTGCTGTGAGGAAAGGATTGAAGAACTTACATTTGTATCACAATCAGAAATGGCAGTGAAAGGAACATATTATTTAATGAAGGATTTATATTTTAAAGTGTAAATAGATAAATGAGAATTTTTATATGATTTGTAAAAATATGATGTTAAAATGTGCAAAGGGATGTAGATTGAAAAATGTACAATATACGTAGTAATTGAATAGTGTATATGTATTCCCATGTAGAAAGTGAATGATTACATGATTAATAGTATGCAGTTTTTGTATTTGGTGGCTTCTTATTTATTTGGTAACATCTTGACCGCTTATATAGTAACAAAGTTGAGACATAACGTTGATATTAGGGATGAAGGAAGTGGAAATCCTGGCGCAAGAAATATGGGGCGTGTATATGGAAAATGGTATTTCGTCGTTACATTTTTAGGTGATGCGATTAAAGGTGCAATTGTAGTTTGTATAGCAAAATATCTTTTTGAAGATGCTACATTCGTAATGTTAACATTATTGACCGTTATTATTGGACATATTTACCCAATGTTGTTTAAAGGTAGGGGCGGAAAGGGCATTTCGACATTTATCGGAGGACTCATCGCATTTGATTATTTGATAGCGCTTACCCTCATAGGTATTTTTATTGTTTTTTATTTAATATTTAAAGGATTTACAAAGCCAGGGTTAATTACAATCGCTTGTTTGCCATTTTGTATGGTTTTTTATTCTTACTCTATTGGTACGACTATATTAAGTGTACTTATTATTGTTCTTATTTTATATGTAAATCGAGAATAAAGTGAACCTTTTATCCCGCATTAAAGGGCAATAAGACCCCCACCTCAAAATTCAGCGGAAGCAAAGAAGTTAGGTGGGGGTCGGGCTGCCCGTAAAAGCCCGATTGGTGAAGGCTAATAATCAGTGGGGGTATCTCCACTTATAATTTTTATGAATTAAACAACGAGCAATAAGTAGAGAGAAAGGGGATAGGACATGGGGATAATTTATAAAATTGCTGATCAAGCTTGGGAATTTGAAAGTATACATAAATTGAACTATAAAACATTTGTAGAAGAAATTCCGCAACATGAAGAAACGGAGGAACGTTTGCGTATAGATCGATTTCATGAAGAAAATACATATTTAATTTGTTTAGATGGTGAGAAGTTAGTAGGTATGGTCGCGGTAAGAGGAAAACGCCCATTCTCATTACACAATAAAATCTCAAATTTAGATGTATATTTAAACAAACATGGTGAAAACATATATGAAATTCGTTTGCTTTCAGTAGAACGTGAATATCGAAATGGTAGAGCGTTGTTAGGATTAATTCGCTTTTTACATCGTTATTTGCTTCTAAATGGATATGAATTGGCACTCATTTCAGCTACAACACGTGAGCTGCCTTTATATAAGCAAATGGGGTTCAAATCTTTCCATACGTTAGTTGGAACAGAAGAAGCAGCTTTTCAGCCAATGTATGTTACACCTACTATGTTCGAAGAATCGAGTGTTGGAGGTATTATGACGAAAGAATTTACGTTTTTACCTGGCCCAGTAGACATGGAAGAGAATGTTCAAAAGGCGTTTTCTACTAAGCCTATTTCGCATCGTTCTAAGTCATTTCAAGTGACAATGGACAATGTAAAGAAACGATTACTTCAAATGACAAAAGCAAAACATGTACAAATTATGTTAGGAACAGGGACGTTAGCGAATGATGCGATTGCTTTACAGATACGTTCTTTAAAAGGTAAAGGGTTAGTTTTAGCGAATGGAGAGTTTGGTAATAGATTAATTGAGCAGGCAAAACGAGCACATTTAAATTTTGATACGTATAAAAAACAAATGGGAGAGCCGTTTAAACAAATCGAATTAGAAAAAATAATTGTAAGTGGAAATTATGAATGGCTTTGGTTTGTTCATCATGAAACATCAACTGGAATGTTAAATAATTTGGACGAGCTAAATGTTTTTTGTAAAAAATATCATATGAAACTATGTGTAGATTGTATTAGTTCAATTGGAGCGATACCGATAGATTTGAAGGATGTATATTTTGCAAGTGGCGTTAGCGGGAAAGCGATTAAATCATTTACAGGACTATCTTTCGTTTTTCATAATCACAATATAGAGAAAAATGAAGCAATACCTGCGTATATGGACATTGGTATGTATGAAATGAATGACAGTATTCCATATTCTCATTCATGGAATTTAATTTACGCACTGCAAGAAGCATTGAAGAAATTTGAGGATGAAACGGCGTTTGTAAAAATAAAAGAGACATATGCTTATATGGAAGAAGCTATTACTAATATGGGTTTAAAGCTTGTTTCACCTAAAGAGCACACCGCGCAAATTATACTCACCATTCAGTTAAATGAAGGGTATTCTTCTAAAACAGTAGGCGATGCATTAGCATTGCAAGGATACATTGTTCATTATGAGTCATCTTATTTGCAAAAAAATAATTGGATCCAAATTGCATGTTTAAATCATTATAAAGAACGTGATAGGAAGAGGATGTTGAATTGTTTGCAGGTGTGTGTTACAGAAAGTCCTTTTAGCGTAAATAATTATATATAAATTTTATAAAGTTATAATTTACACTTGCTAAGCGAATAGAAGTACATGTATTGACAACAGTTTAAAAGAGAGCGAAAGCCCTCTTTTAAACTTACTTAAATGGACTACTCACAGATTGGAATACCGAGAACTCTCAAAGCTAGTGCTACTTGAAGAGTAATTTCCAATCTAGCAATTTCGATGCCAGCAACTGTGAGTACTAAAAAAGGTTGGCCGTTAACGAACACAATACAACTTTCCATATATACGCCTCCTTTCTAGTAATCTACTACAGTATATGAATAAAACTATAATACGTTATAGTCGAATTTATGAATTTTATGAAAAATAATAGATTTAACCTATGTTCACGAAATAAATGGGCTCATAGTGTCAATCATATAATAAAAAGCATCTAAAATAAGATGCTTTTTATTATATGTACGTTTTCAGCGTGACAATAAATAAAGCGAATCAATGATCAATAGAGAGGGAAATATATTGATAAATATTTGTATGAGGTAAACTAAGAAGGTTTTAGAAAAACAAAAAGGAATTTTTATACTTGTAACATAAAAATTCTAGGGGGATGTTAATATGGAAAAAACTATGATGGTAGAAACAACAAACATGATGATGTCTATGGAAAAAATGATGTGTGAAATGAAGTGTATGAAAATGATGATGAATAACATGATGCAAATGGATGTAGAAATGGATAAGGCAATGATGGTAAAAATGAACGAATGTGATGAAATGATGAAGACAACTATGTCTATGATGAAAGCGATGAAAGAGAAATGTTGTTGAAGTAACAAAGTATAGCGTAAAATGATGCGGATTTTGCAAATTTGAATTAGAAAAGAGCCTGTATTAGTTGGTACATTAAAATAGGCTCTTTTTAAAGATTGTTCAAAAATAAATTGATTTGTTAGAAAAGAACTAAAAGATTATTTTAGTTCTTTTTTCTGTTTTAACACTGTTCAAATCATTGGATTAAAAGCTATAGATGATGGATAAGTAGTGAACAAAGACAAGCGAGAGCCTATCTTTATTCGTTAAATGTGTGCTGAAGTAAAAAATGACTCCATTTTAATTTTACTCTTTTCACGAATTTCAGCGTCTGCATGCCTCATAACGTATTTATGCGCTACAGCAATTGCTAAAACATCATCTAATAAGCCAACCCCGATAATAGCAGCTATATCTGGAATGAAATCGATTGTTAATACGTAATAGGACAAAGCAGCTAATATTATGAGTTTTGCTTTAGTAGGTAACGTTTTCTTTTTCATTGTGTAAAATAAAATAATACTTTCATATACGCTGGATTTTCCAAGGTTTGCGGAGCTTTTTTTGAATTTTTTCCAAAGCGTCTGTTTCTCCATATAAACACTCCTTTTACAAAAACATATATTTTTTAAAAGGATGGACAAAGAAGTGAGGGAATAATCAATTTTATTTTTGTTTCTTAATTTATAATTCCATAAGAATAGGAAATTACCTGTTCAAAATAATATAATGTTTATGATGCAACGACCTACAGTGTTTCATTACATAGTATGGATAATAAAATTTATGTAGTCAAAAATGGTGAGGTTGCTGATATTGTAAGAAAGGCTATTTTCCATGGGCATGGATTTGATCCGGTTCATTGTTTAGGAGAAGAGAACGGCAATACTTATAGGTTAGCTTTAGAATTGGGTGACATTATGTACTATAATCTCTATCACGGCTCATGAGGTGGAATATACGTTAGATGACATCGCTCAAATGAATATATCTAAATTAGCAATAAGATACCCAGACGGATTTAATCGAGAAGCTTGTCGGAAATCTGTTGATGGGAAGTGAGGCTAAGTTTGAATTTTGTACAGAAACTAAAGAAGCCCATACTTCAATTCGTGATATGTATAGTAAAATGTATGTGGATGATGCAGTTATTATTAAATATTTAATAAACGGTATGGGGGAAGGGAAATGAAGATAATAGAATTGCCAATTGAATTTGAATGTAACGGGCGAAAACAATGGATTTATCCGAGCTTAATTGTATTAAACAATGAATTAACTTTAGTAGATACAGGTTATAAAAATTTTTTACCTTTAATTGAAAATGAAATTTTAAAACATGGATATGAGATGAAAAACTTAAAAAATATAATTATTACTCATTATGATGATGATCATATAGGATCTTTATATGATTTCAAAGTGAAATATCCTCACATTAATATTATTGCTAGTGAAATAGAATCCAACTACATTAATGGTGAAATAAAATCAGAGAGACTAGTTCAAGCTGAAGAAATGTTAGAACATATGCCAATTGAAGAAAAAGAATTTGGTGAATGGTTTATACAACAGTTAAAAAATATAAGACATATTTCTGTCGATGAAAAAGTATATGATGGTCAAATGATTTTGAATGATAAATGTCAAATAGTAGCGACGCCAGGACATACTTCGGGGCATATTTCATTATATTTTCCGGACTTAGACTGTGTAATTACAGGGGATGCGGCCGTTCAAGATAATAATGAATTAGTAATAGCTAATCCAAATTTTTGCTTAGATATAGAAAAAGCGGAAGAATCTTTAAAGAGAATTAAAAACCTTAAAGCAGCAAGTTATTATTGCTATCATGGAGGAAAACTCATTATATAAAATATATAAAAAAACCGATCTTTCTTATATTGAAAAGATCGGTTTTTTAATTCATAGATTCCGCAATTCTTATTAAATCAATAACATTGTATTTTCTTTTTATGTATAGTTTGTTACCAAGGGCGATTTTATATTGAAAACCGTCCTTCTGAAAGATAAGTTCGTATGCTAAATCAAAATGAGGATTATATACTGCCTTTATATTATGTTTTAAAATGTAAAATTTAGTGCCCTTATGTACATATTGATCTAATTTATGTTGAACTGGTGAAACAGTGATTTTAAAAATCCCATTACTATCTTTATTGTAGTATCGTAGTTCTAAGTAATCGTTATAGATGTACCCTTGAAATTCATGAATTTCGAACGGGAATTTTGTAGGAGTAAGTATATGTTCCTTACACTTCATTTCATATTTTTTTACAATAGTAGCTTCTTTCATTAGAGGATTAGTTCCATCATAAATTTGATTAATTTGAGATATTTTATTGTTTTTTGTTATTATTTCTAAAATGTAACCGATAGTAAATTCATCATCAGTGTCTTTGAAATAGGAAATAAGAATTGTAGTATCCTCTTTTGGAGATGGTATTATTTTAATTTCATGAATAGGTTTTTCCTTTTGGAATGTAGGTAGTTCAATCCCTTCTGTTACATATGACCGCATTAATTTTTTATCATTTTGGAGTAAAGCTTGTTTAAATTCACTTATCACATTTGTTTGAGATTTTGCCATAATAATTGAGGTCGATTGAAAATATAGTAAGAACAATATACAAAATATCTTTATGAATGTATTGGTCAATTTTATCACCTTGTAACTATGTTTCCTTAACATTGAAATATATATGTATAGGAGGGGAAAAGATGAGTTTATTGCTTGATGTAATAATGGCTATAATTACATTTTATCCTCGAAATGATATGAAATTAAAACATCATATTGCAAAGTTAAGTGAATTCGAGTGGTTTCGAAAGCTACACGAAGATACAAAGTATACAAGACTAATTTGGAGTAATAGAAAAATTAAAAAGTTCATTTTGTCTACTACTAACATGAAAGCATTAATAAATTCCGAGAAAAAACAAAAAAAATTAGTTCATCTAGTACATGATGAGTATAAAAAAAGAAGATAAGAATTTTTTTATTTTTCATATTTGGCGAAACAAATGGTACAATAAAAGCTAATGTGAAAAATAAGGAAAAGAAGTGGTCTATTTGAAAAACTTTTTAGAATTAGGAATTAGTGAAACTTTTAATCATACATTACGTGAAAATGGAATTACGGAAGCAACACCAATTCAGGAAAAAGCAATTCCTGTTATTATGTCAGGTAAAGATATTATTGGGCAGGCGAAAACAGGAACGGGTAAAACGTTAGCATTCGTGTTACCGATTTTAGAAAAAATCGATACAGAGTCTAGTGATGTTCAGGCTTTAATTGTTGCACCAACAAGGGAACTAGCCCTGCAAATTACAACTGAAATTAAAAAAATGCTTGTTCAAAGAGAAGATATTAATGTACTAGCGATTTATGGTGGGCAAGATGTAGCACAACAATTGAGAAAATTAAAAGGTAATACACATATTGTTGTTGCAACACCAGGACGATTATTAGATCATATACGACGTGAAACAATTGATTTAAGTAATCTTTCAACGATTGTACTAGATGAAGCGGATCAAATGCTTTATTTCGGTTTCTTATATGATATTGAAGATATTTTAGATGAGACACCTGGTAGTAAACAAACGATGTTATTCTCAGCAACGATGCCAAAAGATATTAAAAAATTAGCGAAGCGTTATATGGACGAGCCGCAAATGATTCAAGTACAAAGTGAAGAAGTAACGGTTGATACAATTGAGCAGCGTGTCATTGAGACGACAGACCGTGCAAAGCCAGATGCACTTCGTTTTGTTATGGATCGTGATCAGCCATTTTTAGCTGTTATTTTCTGTCGTACAAAGGTTAGAGCAAGTAAGCTTTATGATAATTTAAAAGGATTAGGTTATAATTGTGCTGAACTTCATGGTGATATACCTCAAGCGAAACGTGAAAGAGTTATGAAGAGTTTCCGCGAAGCTAAAATTCAGTACTTAATCGCAACGGATGTAGCAGCTCGTGGACTTGATGTAGATGGTGTAACGCATGTATTTAACTTTGATATCCCTGAAGATGTAGAAAGTTACATTCACCGCATTGGCCGAACAGGACGTGCAGGTGGATCAGGTCTTGCAATTACGTTCGTTGCAGCGAAAGATGAAAAACATTTAGAAGAAATTGAAAAAACGCTTGGTGCACCAATACAAAGAGAAATAATTGAACAACCGAAGATAAAACGTGTAGATGAAAATGGAAAACCGGTACCAAAGCCGGCTCCGAAGAAATCAGGCCAATATCGTCAAAGAGATAGCCGTGAAGGTTCAAGACGTGATTCGAGAAATAGCTCAAGAAGTGATTCAAGAAATAGCTCGAGAAATGATAACAATCGATCATTTAATAAGCCAAGCAATAAGAAAAGTAGTACAAATCAAGGTCAGAAAAGACGTGGGCGTTAAAATATGAAGTGGTAATTGGGATGAAGAGATATATTGTTTGTTAATAGAGAAATCGATATATAATAAAAAAATCCTGATACAATTATGAATGCAGAAGGAGTCACAAAAATTTGTGGCTCTTTTTGTATTTTAAGATTAGGTTGGTATGCATTTGCTCAATGAGAGTAAAGTTGATAATTTCATTTACCGTATTTAAAATGAATTGAAAAATAAAGAAAGAATAAAATGTGGAGTTTTATTTGTCTGAATGTTCAGGAGGTTATATAATGATTTTCTGACTATTAAAATATGGAGGAGTGCAAATGAAAAATGAAACGTTACACACACAAGAAGACATTTTAAAAATGCTTGATTCATTATTAAGACCTGCAGAACCATTTTGGAATGAATTTTATGCCAATAGAGAAAAGGATGTTCCGTTTTTTGAAAATATTCCAGATGAGAATCTAGTTTCGTATATACAAAAAGAGAGAGTTTCAAAAGGGAAAGTATTAGAACTTGGATGTGGTCCAGGTAGAAATGCCATTTATTTAGCGAATGAAGGATTTGATGTTACAGCAGTGGATTTATCTGCAGAAGGCATTCAGTGGGCAAAAGAGAGGGCGTTGGCAAAAGGGGTACAAATTCACTTCATTTGTGATTCAATTTTCAATTTAGAGGTTCAAAATGAATTTGATTTTATATATGATTCTGGTTGCCTTCATCATATTCCACCACATAGAAGAATGAATTATATAGAGTTAATTGATAGATATTTAAAATCAGGTGGTTATTTCGGATTAACATGTTTTGCAGCAGGTGATTTGGATGAACGAAATGGATCAGAAATAACAGATTGGGACGTATATAGAGGTTGGAGTTTACAAGGTGGTCTTGCATATTCTGAAGAAAAATTGAGAGAGATATTTAAAGAGTTTGAAGTAATTGAAATTAGGAAGATGAAACAAATGAAACAACCGAATGATATGTTTGGGGAATCATTTCTTTGGACAGCATTGTTTAAGAAGAAATGAAAATTAGATAATTGACAAATTCATCGTTTTTATAGACAATACATTTATAAGAATATACGTTCGGTTTTGTTGGCCGATGTATGTTTTGCATAAATACATAACAAGGGGCTGTCTCTATATGAGTAACACAAATCAAAAAATTACTACATTTTTAATGTTTGAAGGAAAAGCTGAAGAAGCGATGAATTTTTACACATCCCTATTTGATCAATCAGAAATTGTAAGTATCTCTCGCTACGATGAAAATGGACCTGGTAAAGAGGGAACTGTAATTCATGCAACTTTTACGCTAAACGGACAAGAGTTCATGTGTATTGATAGTTATGTAAAGCATGATTTTACATTCACTCCAGCTATGTCACTTTATGTAACTTGTGAAACGGAAGAAGAAATTGAAACTGCTTTTAATAAGTTAGCACAAGATGGAGCAATTCTTATGCCTTTAGGTGCCTATCCATTTAGTAAAAAGTTTGGTTGGTTAAATGATAAGTATGGTGTGTCTTGGCAGTTAACGCTTGCTGAATAAAAAAGAAGCATCACTTATTTGTATAATGTGTTCAGTTAAGAGTTTGAAAAATTAAATAACTTTAAAAAGCGTTCCAACTGTCAACAGGTTTGGAACGCCTTTTTTGTTGGTATATCATTTTTGGGGAATTGTTAATTAATATCGTTTATTTTAAATGAATTGAATAGTCGTCTAATTTCATGTTTATTTAGAATATTTTTAAATTTACGGTCGATTATCTGTTAAGATAAATATATACAACTGTGTATTTACTATCTGGTAGGTTAATAGAAAAAGGAATGTATAAATAGTTAATAATCTTACACTTAAATTGCAACTAGATAGTTAGGGGGAAGAATCGTAATGGATACTACACAACAAAACAGTAATGCATGGGATAAGAAGGTTGAAGAAGGTTCTAGATACACGCAGCCTGTAAGTAGCGAGGTTATTGAGAAAAGCAAATCAGGTGAATGGGAGATTACAGTAACTACGGAAAAATCAGTTCCTAGAGAGTGGTTTCCAAAGTCATTAGATGGATTAAAGATACTTTGCTTAGCATCAGGTGGCGGACAACAAGCACCAGTTCTAGCTGCTGCTGGAGCAGATGTAACAGTTACTGATATATCTAAGAAGCAATTGGCACAAGATGAAAAGGTAGCAAAACGGGAGGGTTTGACTTTAAAAACAGTACAAGGAGATATGTCAGACCTTAGTGATTTTGAAGATGGATATTTTGATATTGTCGTAAATCCTGTTTCTAATTTGTTTGTAAAAGATGTTAATCTTGTATGGAATGAAGTTTCAAGGGTTTTAAAGAATAAAGGTATTCTTATTTCTGGATTTACAAATCCTTTACTATGGATTTTTGATGACAACCAAGAACAAAAAGGTATTCTTGATGTTAAACATTCAATACCTTCATCAACATTGGATTATTTACCAGAGGATGAAGTTCAAGATTACATCAATTCAAATCAAACAATAGAATACGCACATACTTTAGAAAACCAAATCCAAGGTCAAATTGAAGCTGGTTTTGTTATAGTGGGTTTTTATGAGGATGATTTTGGTGGAACAAGGATATTAGATAAGCATATTAAAACATTTATTGCTACAAAAGCTATAAAGTTAAAGGTTGATTAAGAATTTTAGCTTGTTACACAGGGTGTTAATCGAAGAAGGGGTTTATAAATAGTAAAAGTTCAATGTATGTCAAAAAGGATGGCACTTACCATCCTTTTCCTTGTGTATTTTGAGTGGCAAAACAAGTTTTACAACTTTTAGCTGAACCTGTTATTACTTATAGCGACGCTTTTTCTTTTTAAGAATTTTGGCTGCCGAATCTTTTTCCAAGTTTAGCTAACAATTCAGGCTGATCCCCTTGACTCATTACAACTTCAATAAAGATAAGTCGATTCATATTAAAACTTATTTTATTTAAGACTTCTGCTAACTCTATTTCATTTTCTACTTTAAATGTGAGACTTTTTTCTTCTGATCCGAATACATTTGGTAGTTTATTATAATCCCACATTTGTATGTCATTATATGGTTGGTCTCGTCCATGAATCGCGCGTTCAACAGTATATCCGTAGTTATTAATTAAAAATATGATTGGTTTTAAATTATGACGTAACATAGTGGATAATTCTTGAACAGTTAACTGGAATGAACCATCACCAATAATTAAAATGTTACGCCGTGTTACATTAGCGAGTTGTGTTCCTAATAGAGCGGGAAGTGTATATCCGATAGATCCCCATAACGGTTGTCCTACAAATGTAGCGTTATTAGGTAAAGGGATAGCGGCACTACCGAAGTATGGTGTTCCTTGCTCTGCAATTAAGACGTCGTTTTCTTGTAAGAAGTGGTACAATTGTTGCCAAAAACGTTGTTGTGTAACGATTTGTGCTTTTGGATTGAACTCTTTAGTAATAGATGATGATTCTGAAATAAACGACTTAATTTCCAGTGTTTCTTCATTACGATGCTCGATCGAATCACTTAAATGTTGTAGTACATCTTTCATTACAACCGGTCCGTATTTTTTATCTATAATTTTCACAGTATAGGGATGGATTTCAATAACTTGTTCTTTCGTAAAACCTTGTGTAAAGCCACCGGTAATAGTATCAGTTAATTTCACACCGATACTAATGATGCAGTCAGATTCATCAACTCTTTTTCGCAAGTATGGAGGACTAACATCGCCAGTATAAACCCCTATAAATTGAGGGTGTTTTTCTGGGAATATTCCTTTTCCCATACTTAATGTCGCGATAGGGAAGCCAGTTTTTTCTACGAGTTGATGTAAATCCTCCTGAGCATGAAATCGATCCACTTCAAAATCAGCTAAAATAACAGGTTTTTTTGCGCTATTTATTTTGGAAGTGGCATGTAGAAGCATTTTATCTAATGCGTCTTTATTACTTACTATGGGATGATTTAAGATTGGTTCCGTAGGTTTATTAATTGGTTTATTATATACATCGATCGGTAAATTAATATGAACTGGACGTTTTTCATTCCAACATGCACGGAGTACACGGTCAATTTCCTCAGCGGCATGCTCAGGGATTAAATTTGTTTGTGCTACCGTAATTTCTCGATACATATTGGAAAAGTGATCGAACTTTCCATCACCTAATGTATGATGAACGAGTTCTCCATTTTCTATTACGGTTGTTGTTGGTGTACCGGTGATTTTTATAACTGGTACGTTTTCGGCATATGAGCCGGCAATGCCGTTTATGGCGCTCAATTCCCCGACACCAAAAGTGGTAATAAGAGTAGCGACGCCTTTTATGCGAGCATATCCATCTGCTGCATATGCCGCATTTAATTCATTACAGTTGCCAATCCACTCTAAATTTTCATGTGCAATCACATCATCTAAAAAGGCAAGATTATAATCACCAGGAACACCAAATATATGCTCAATTCCTAATTCATGTAATCGATCTAATAAATATGTACTTACAGTGTATTGCGTTTTCAAGAGAATCATCTCCTAATTATTTTAGTTCGTGTAGTGAATGCTTCAATGGATTACAGAAGTTCAAGTGCGTTGATTAAAATATTCATTACTGGATTGTGGTATAATTTACATACAGGGGGAAAGTAGATGACACGACATAAAGAAGAACAGATGAATGAGGCATTGGCATTATTTTATTTTGCATATAAAACATTTACTGAAAAGCCAGATGAAATTATAAAAGAGTATGGTATACAACGAGTACATCACCGAATTTTATTTTTTATCGCACGTTTTCCAGGGATAAGTGTAAATGAGTTACTATCGCTATTAGAAATAAGTAAACAAGCTCTTCACGGACCACTGCGTCAACTTGTGGAAAAAGGACTAATTGAAAGTAATGAAGCTACTCATGATCGTCGAGTAAAACAATTATCCTTAACAGAAGAAGGTACAGATTTAGAGAAAAAACTAAGTGATGTTCAAAGAAAGCAAATGGGTGCTATTTTTTCAAAATTTGGTGAATCATGTGAAGAGAATTGGCATCAAGTTATGAACGAAATGGCAAATAGCCGTTCAGGTCATGATGCATGGATATCGAAAAGAGAAATTCCAGTTGATCAAAAATAATGAGAAATAGGCCTTTCTTTATAGTTTGAAAAAGAAAGAATTTTATCCATGCATTTGGCAACTATGTGTAAATCATAGAGTGAATGGATAAAAAATGCATTACTAGATACTTTATACGTGTACGCGATGGAACAATAAAATTCACATTTCCGAGAGGGGAATTATAATGATAAAACTTGTACTTATTCGTCACGGACAAAGTTTATGGAACCTTGAAAATCGCTTTACTGGATGGACGGATGTAGATCTATCAGAGAATGGATTAAGTGAAGCAAGAGAAGCAGGAGCAATATTAAAGGAAAACGGTTATACTTTCGATGTTGCTTACACATCGGTATTAAAACGAGCAATCCGGACTGTATGGATTGTTCTGCATGAAATGGATCTTACTTGGGTGCCTATACATAAATCATGGAAACTAAATGAAAGGCATTATGGAGCGCTACAAGGATTGAATAAAGAAGAAACTGCAAAAAAATACGGTGAAGAACAAGTTCATATTTGGAGAAGAAGTGTCAATGTAAGACCACCGGCTCTTACTGAAGAAGATCCTAGATATGAAGCGAACGATCCGAGATACAAAACGCTCAAAAAAGGTGAATTTCCATTGACGGAATGTTTAGAGGATACGGAGAAGAGAGTGCTGGAGTATTGGCATTCAGAAATTGCACCATCATTAAAAAGTGGTGAGAAAGTAATTATTTCATCACATGGTAATACAATTCGATCGCTAGTGAAATACTTAGACAACCTTTCAAATGATGGTGTGGTTTCATTAAATATTCCAACTAGCATTCCGCTCGTTTATGAATTAGACGAAAATTTACGTCCGATTCGCCATTATTACTTAAGTATGGATGGAGAAGTACCTGAAGGGGAAATGCCGAAACATATTTCTTTTTAACATGAAAATTTGAAATGCATGCTTGTCTACATATACAATGTAGACTCATGATAAAAGACGTGGCCTCCTTCTAATGTATATGCGATGTAGCTAAATTTAGAAGCTTGTCCACGTCTTTTGTCATAAAGAGAACTACTTGCGCATGTAATGATATCGTGAGTAGTTTTTGAATGGAGGGTGATGTAATTGACGATCTCTAACATTCGAATTGGCTTATTTATTTTAGCAATCGTTTTTGTAGTTCTTGTTTTCTTTTATTGGAGAAATGAAGAGTTATATGAAGAGAAAAAGCAGCGAATTCGAAAAACTTGGTATGGATTATTCATAACATCAGTCACAGTTTATTTCATGATTAAAGGAATCGATTTAACCCTCTGGAAAAACTTATTAATGTTCACTGCGATGGTCATTTTTGTTGATATTTCATTTATTTTAACACCTAATATTTCCGAAATATGGGGAGCGAAATTTAGTGATATCGGTAAAACTGTTCAATCCATAAAGCGGTCATTAATCGCTTCAAAAGCAAGAGGAGAAATATATACGAACATTATCCAAAATATTAATCCAGCAGCATTTGGGACGATGGAATGGCATACGGAAGAGGAATATACAAAAAGCTTAAACACATTTTTAGATTCATATGGGGAAAAAATTGGAGCGAAAATTGTTGTATTTGAAGCAGCGAATGAATTAAATACGGGCTTTCGTGGTATTCGTTCTCAATTTAGTATTACTATACCTATAGAGCATATAGAGCAATTGAATGAACAAAAAGCAGTGCAAGTAGAAAACGTGGGAATTATACCAGCAAAAATAATGAATGATGTTTTTATCGTGATTGATGGGAAGAAGAATAGCCTGCAGGATCGAGATTTTGAAAATGTATATAATTTAACGATACATCATAGTTATTTTAGTAAGTAGGACAGAATTGTTTTTCTGTCCTTTTCTTCTATACATAAATTCAAAACAAAATTCAACAAAGTTGAATAAAATGGGACAATCATTCCTACACTAGCACGTAGAGGTGATTGTAGTGATAAAAGATTATGACAATGATTTTTTCAAAGAAGAAAATGAAGATACAACAGATTTCTCTTTAATCAAAGGAGATACGTTGCAGCAAGTAGAAAAGTTAGAAGAAGAATTAAAAAGAAAATGATTCGTGTACACTCTGTCTTTATTTGCTATATAATATAAATAGAAGATTGTATCTTTTTGAAAAGGGGGAGAAGAGATGGCTGAAATAAATGTACAAAAGTCTTCGTTTTTTAAAGAGAAAAAAGAAGAATCAAATACAGATTTCTCTCTTGTGAAAGGTGCATTAACGGAAAATATAAATCGGTTAGAAAAACTTATGAATAATAGCAGTTCAAAATATATACGAATACAAAAAACAAAAGAAAATGCATAGAGCATTTTCTTTTGTTTTTTATTCCGTTATTTGTGGATTAGTTTCAAGTTAGTTAACATTTAATTTTTCTTTTATTTTTCCGGGTAAATCTACTTTCTGAATTTCTTCATAGGACTTCAATTCAATAGATGATATTTCATTTTTATCTGTATCATCTTGATCTACATAAAGACGTAAAAACGCATTATCATTTAATTTATGGTCGTTTTCTTTTTTTGTACTTCTAAATGTAATTTGTTTTTTTCTCCGTCTTCATCAGATGCGGGCAACGTATAGTTCCGTAAGCTTATGCCTTCTACTTTTTCAATAGCGCCTTCACCTTTTATCTGTACGTAATATACATCCTTACCAATTCTATTTAGTGATGCTCTCTCACATCCAATAGTAATGCTTGAAAATAATAAACATAGTGTCATAACAGCAAAAAGCTTTTTCATATTATTTATCTCCTTCAATTTGTTTCTTTAAAAAGTATACAACTATTGTTAAATTAGAAAAATCGATATAGATTACAACATTCTAATAATGATGTAAGAGTATAAGGTATAGAGCGCAGAAGGATTAAATTGAACTGTTCATAATAAATTTTTAATACGTTTAAAGAAAGGTAAAATAATGAATCATGGTATAATGATAAAAGACTTACATACTATTTTTTCATTTTGAGAGGAGCTTGAAAAATGTATTCTACTTTAGAACAATTAACAAAGCACCCTGTATTTTATCATTTTGCAGAAATTTCAAAGATTCCTAGAGGATCAGGTAATGAAAAGGAAATTAGTGATTATTTAGTGGGCTTTGCAAAAGAGCGTAACTTAGAAGTCATTCAAGATGAAGCATTAAATGTCATTATTAAAAAAGAAGCAACAGCTGGTTATGAAAATGTACCAGCTATTATTATTCAAGGTCATATGGATATGGTTTGCGAAAAAAATCAAGCAACAGTACATGATTTTGAAAAAGATCCAATTGAATTACGAATCATTGGGGACATGTTATATGCAAATCAAACAACTTTAGGTGCTGATAATGGTATTGCAGTTGCGTATGCATTAGCTTTATTAGATTCAAAAGAAATTCCGCATCCAGCACTTGAAGTCGTTATCACTACTGAAGAAGAAACGACAATGGGCGGGGCTTTTGCTATTGATCCAAATCATTTTGAAGGAAAGATATTTATAAATATTGATTCTGAAGAAGATCATAAATTACTTGTAAGTAGTGCAGGTGGTGCGAAAGCTGTTGAAACAATTCCCGTAATTTGGGATGAAACGCCAGCGAATATGGATGCATACCGTCTATATGTTGGCGGTCTAAAAGGCGGACATTCTGGTATGGAAATTGATAAACAACGCGGTAATGCGAACAAAGTATTAGGACGAGTATTACGTGATTTATCAGCACATACGGAGTTTAACATAAGTGAAGTTCACGGCGGATTAAAAACGAATGCAATTCCGCGTGAAAGTGTAGCTACAATTTTAATTCGTACAGAAGATGTAGGACAAGTAGAAGAAAAACTAGAATCATGGACACGTGTATTACAAGAAGAAATGCGTGCTGTTGATCCAGATGTTCATGTTACACTTACAAAATTGGATGAAACAGTTGAAAAAGTATTTGCTAAAGAGACACAAAAGCAGCTTATTTCATCATTATTCTTAATTCCGAATGGCATTCAAAGTATGAGCATGGATATTAAAGGTCTTGTAGAAAGCTCAACAAATTTAGGCGTTATTGAAACGTTGCAAGATGAAATTAAATTACGTAACGAAGTGCGAAGTTCTGTAAGTAGTTTAAAACAACATGTTGCAGAAGAAATCAAATATATTGCTGAATTAGTTGGTGCTACATTTGAAATAGAGTCAGAGTATCCAGAATGGCCATACAATCCAAACTCACAAATTCGTAATTTATTTGAAAAAGTGCATCAAGAAAAATACAATAAAGAAATTGAAATCTTCGCTGTGCATGCGGGGATTGAGTGTAGCGCATTCGTTCAAAAAATGCCTGAATTAGATGCAATTTCATTCGGACCAGACATTTTTAACGTCCACACTCCAGATGAACATATCAGTATCTCTTCTGTAGTGAATAACTGGGGATTCTTCATTGATGTAATGAAGGGTACGAAAGAATTAGCTAAGTAATAACGACGAAATAAAAAGGAGCCTATAAAAATTTATAGGCTCCTTTTTTGTATTGGAATTTATCCCGCTATTTGCCGGGCAGCCCGATTGGTTTAACTAATAAACAGTGGGTGATGCATAAAACCCCTACTGATTAAAGTTTCACTTTATGAGAAGTCATTTTTCGTTAGTATGTAATATTAAGCTTGAACAATTAATAAGGATGAATTGTTGATGTTTTTTAGTACTGATGAAGGGGTGGAGAAATGAAGGGAAGAAAGCATTTTATTGTTTGTATGTTTTTATTGTTCTTCACATTTAGTTTTATTGGTGTTCAGAAAATAATAGCAGAAGAAGTTGAATTTTCAGGGACAACAGCTCCATTGAATGTAAATGTTAGAGAGGCGAAAAGTTTGAATGCAAATATTGTAGATGTGATTCCCGGAAATACAAAAGTATCTTTTAAAGGATGGGAGTATGGTGAAGCGGTTAAAGATTACTGGACAGGAAATTTAGATAATCGTTGGTTTTACTATTTTAAAGATGGAAAAAAAGTATATGTAACGTCAGCGTATATTAATGGAAATCCTCCAAATACATCAATAGATCGTAAATTATCTGTACCTAACATATTACAAGAAAGATCAAATTGGTGTTGGGCAGGCACTTCGGTTTCAGTTTTAAATTATTTTGGGAAAACTCCTTCACAAGATCAGTACGTTAGGTATGTTAAGGGTGGATCATATAATAATCCTGCAACTTCACGTGAAATACAATATGGATTATCAGGATATGGTGTTAGCTCAGCTATAAGTTCTGGAGCAAAATCATATGATTGGTTCAAAAGTCAAATTAATAGTAATCAGCCGATGATTGCACTCATTATGTGGCAAAATGGGGCTAACATCGGACACTTTCTAGTACTTGATGGGTTTTATAAAGGGACAAATGGAACAGATTATATAACGTACATGGACCCTTGGTATGGTGATCATTATAATCATAATTTCAGTACGTTCCATAACAATAATAATTTTTGGTGGAGTGAAACTGTTTATAATATCCATGCAAACTAATAATATTAAAAGCGGGGGTTCATAAATGGGAAAACTACTTAAGCTTGTGATACCGTGCATGTGCTTAATGACTGTTATTATTTTCGCTAGTAAAATTAGTTATGCATCAAAAAATAAAAGTGAATCAGTACAATCAATCGCATTAAAAGATTATCAATATAGTAAGGGAAGTTCTTCTGAAAATTTAAGTTTTGAAAAAATAACAACATCTCCATTTTCGTTACCAATCTATGCAACAATTCCAGCACAGCAAATTTTAAATAGCTCTGAATTTAAGAATTTACTATTACCAACAAATGAAAAGCTGTGGTTTATTATGAAGGGTGAGCAGCCAGAAGGACTAATTGTTACGAATGATACTGAACCGATTCGAACGGGCGGAGAAAATAGAAGTAAAGATTTATATGGATTATATAAAGCAATAAAAAATAATACAAATGAAACAAAAGATATTAGTTATTTCGAATTTGAAGGGCAAGGAATATTGGTAGTAAATCAAAATAATGATCAAGTAATATACCTTAGTAAAGGTGCCGCTGCCATATTAAAACTTCCTGCTGGTCAAAAAGTATTGAGCAGTGAAGTAATACAGAAAATGAAAGAGAGAATTGTAACTGCTTTTGAATAGTTAATTATAAACTGAATAAATAAATGCGTATGTATTATAAAATTTCATGTACTGTATTAGTTTTAGAAATGAATAAATTCATAAAAAATACAGTAGAAAGAATAGAAAAGATAATAAGTGAAAAAAGCGCGGGATGTTATAGGGGTCAATGGTGATTATAGTAGGAATTGTTGATTCTTATTTGTTATTTATATGAGGTTGAACATGGAACAGGCAAAAGGATTGATGTTAGAGGTATAAACATAATAGTGCATATAAAAAGGTTAGAGAAGCTAATTCTCCAACCTTTTTATATGAATTCCAAAGTTTTTATAAATGGTGGAGTTAAACATGCTCATCAAGTTAACATCTCATACCACCCCCGGAGTGGATTTTTTGCATTTTGCACAGAAAGATATTGTTCGATTTAAATCGTGCTTCATACGTAATAATTTAATTAAAAAAGCTTGACCTTAACACTATGTAAAGGTTTACAGTGAAACGGAAAAGGAGGTTAAGAAATGCAAAAAATAACGAAATTGTGTATGAGTGCTGTACTAACCACATCTATTATTAGTGGTTATGCTCAAATTAAGGGAATTGAGAAAGTCCAGGCGAAGGAAATTGAAAAACCGCAGAGAGAAGATAGGAAGAAAGTAGAGGCGCAAAAAAAAGTAGGAAAGTATACAATGCCAGATGAAAAAAGCAAACATGAAGGAACATGGCTACAATGGCCTCACGAACTTACATACGGGTCAAAATATCAGCAAGAAGTAGAACCGATTTGGATTCAAATGACAGAATCTTTAAGCAAAGGCGAAAAAGTTCATATTGTTGCATATGATGAAGAAGAGAAAGAAAGAATTATTGAAGTCCTAACGGATCAAGGGGTAAATATTGAGAAAATTGATTTCTTTATCGCACCTACTGACGATGTATGGGCTAGAGATACTGGTCCAATTTTTGTTTACGATAATGACAAAAATTTAAAGATATTAGATCCAGGCTTTAACGGATGGGGAAAGAAAACGCCATATAAGAAAGATGCTCGTCTTCGTGAGAATCTTAGCAATCAGTTAGGCATTGAAAGAATAAATTGGAATAAATTTGTTCTTGAAGGTGGCGCATTTGAATTAGATGGTAATGGAACTGTTTTATTAACTAGAAGTGCTGTGACGAATAAAAATAGGAACGCTAAATTGTCAGAGATGGATATTGAAAAATATTTTAGTGAACTTGGGGTAACAAATTTTATTTGGTTAGATGGAGCACCTAACTTAGATATTACTGATTTTCATATTGATGGATTTGCCAAATTCCACGATAAATCTACTATTATAACGTTAAAAGAAAAAGATTTGGCTGAATGGGGAGCGTCTGGCAAAGATATTAACAAGTTGCTGCAGGCAAAAGATGCTACAGGTAATAAGTACAAGTATGTATATCTACCGCTAAGTAAGAATAATGTTACATTAAAAAATGGGAAGAAGCTTGATTATAAAGGTTCCTATATTAATTATTATATAGCGAATGAAGTCATCTTAGTTCCAAACTATAATGATCCTAATGATAAAATAGCAAATGAGATGATTCAAAAACTTTATCCTGATCGTAAAGTGATGGGGATAGATGTAAGAGAGCTGTATAAAAATGGTGGTATGATTCATTGTATTACTCAACAACAACCAATTAATTTAAAATAATATATTTATAATTCTTTGGGAAGTTGTCTATTTCTTATGAGAATCTGTTGATCCATAGGATAGGTAAAGACGCGATAGCATTTTTACCTATTTTATTGTATTTTTTTATGAGTTTAGTATAACTTTCCTATAAACTGAAGAAACTTACCCTTTTTGAAAAAATCTTAATCAAAATGGATAGGTTTTTTAAATGAAAAGCTATACTTACTGTTGCGGAAGAAACATTGTTTAAAGGTAAGTTTTCACCTTTTAAAAGTTTCTAGTACAATCATTCTTACTAAAATATCTATAAGAATGAGATTTATATGTTTTTTTAGCAATCCATACATGCCCATCAACTTTAGAATGCAGAATTACCCTAAATAATAAAAGTTCAGAGGTTTTTCTGTTTTTATTTGTAACTTAAACGAATTATACTTGGCCAATTATTGTGCAATATTTTCAAATAAATGACTTTCTTTATTTGAAAATAAGGGTGCATCTATAAACCCAAAATGATAAACTAAAATACCTAATTCCACTCTAGAATGAATACGCCATTTTTCTTTAATATGATTAATTATCGTTGAAATTCTTCTAGGGCTAATATATATCTTTTTGGAAATTTCTACATCTGTTAATCCTTTTGCTACATAAATAGCCACTTCTAACTCTCTTTCGGTTAACATTCTTTTCATAAAATAAGCTCCTTCGAAATTATTCATATAAAAATCAAAAGAAACTATTATTTGAAATAAAGCTGAAAAATCATATCCAATACTCTTTATTCCCTTTAATTGTAATAATTTCTCTCATTGTAATACAAGTTTGTAAAAGAAACTATAAATCAATATAATTAGTAATTGTAACTATATTAATTTTACATCACATTAAAAGTTGGAAAATATTCTTATACTCATAAATTGTTACATTTGAGGGGGAGAAATGGAATTCTATAATCTCGGTATTATTATTAAAGAACTTAGAAAGAAAAAAAATATATCACAATCTGAACTATGTCGGGGAATATGTTCACAAAGTCAGATTAGTAAGATAGAAAAAGGTATTATTTATCCATCTAGCATATTGTTGTATCAATTATCTGAAAGACTTGGTGTTGATCCGAATTATATATTTGCGCTAACTCAAAATAAAAAATTAAAATATGTAGAAAACGTAAAATATGTAATAAGAGATTGCATAAAACAAAAACAATATGAAGAACTTTATGAAATAGTGAAAAAAGAGAAAAACGAAAATAATTTCGAGTCAAAAGAAAATAAACAATTTCTACTATGGCATGAAGCAATTGCTATATTTATGGTGAACAGATCAACAAAAACTGCTTTAAATCTTTTAAATCATGCATTAAAACTAACTGTAACCAATGCTGATTTTTTATCAGAAAGAGAAATAGATATTATGCATACAATGGCAGTAATCTATGCGGAAAATGGAGAATATGAAAAAAGTATAGGCATATTAAAGAAATGTTTAAGTAATTTTAATAAGATAGAATTTCCTAGAAATAAAGAAATTAAATTAAGAATTATTTATAACTTAACAAAATGTTTACATCTTACATATGAACATGTAGAAGCAATAAAGTACAGTGATATAGGTATTAAATTAGCCATTAATATAAATAGTTTATACTTATTAGGGGAACTAAATTTCGAAAAAGGTTCAAATTTATTAGAACTTCAGCAATCTAGTGAAGGTGGTTTTAACTATATTAATAAGGCTTTATTTATTTTTGAACTAACAGAAAGAAAACAATATATAAAGATAATTAAGGATAAATATTTTAAAAACCAGAAATAAACAAGAGAAAGCTTTAATATGAGCTATTCCTTATTGGAATTTCCTGTTAAAATAAGTGCTGTAATACGAACTATTCCTTATTGCTGTTTATTGCTAAAATAAGTCCTGTAATAGTAGATAAAAATAAAGGGTGACATTTTATGAAATCAAGAGGGAGTACTCGTAAAGCAGATAGTATGGGGCGTATTGTTATTCCAATGGAAATAAGACGGAGTTTAGGAATTGTAGAAAAAGATGCGCTAGAAATGTTTGTGGAAGAGGATCAGATTATTTTGCGGAAATATCAATCTTCACAAGCTTGTGCAATTACAGGTGATATTTCAGATAAGAATATTTCGTTAGCGAATGGGAAGATTATTGTAAGTCCAGAGGGAACAGAACTGTTAATAAAGAAGTTACAGCAATATCTTTTAAAATAAAAGATAAGTAAGAACTTTAAAATAGAATATACTTGTAAAGAAGGTCCTCTATCATTCAGGGGACTTTTTTATTGCAAAGACAGGTTGTTTAATTGTTATAAATAAAATAGAGGGGAATAGCTGGTCCAATGAAATGCGAATTATCCTAAAAGTAGTCTGATTATTTTTTATAAAAAATTCTAACTATTTACATTTTTTGGTTTCGTGTTATATTTTTACTGTCAGTATGAAGAAAATTCTGATTTCGATTTTCGGAAAGTTTTAGAAAATGAATTAGATTTTTAAATTAAATATGCTAATTCAAGGGGAATTCGTTGGAGAAATGTAACTAAGAGGAAATCTCGTATCATTCACGTTTAGTATCTGTAAATTGGTGGTTCTAATAGTTCTGACGAAAAGCAAAGGAGCAAAAAAAGAAGTGGGTAGTTCATTTAACAGGAGATATGGTGTAGAAAAATAAAATAACGGAGGTTTTATAATGAATAAAGGAATACTTCAGATTACGGAAATTGAAGAAATTACTATTCCTAATGTATTAAAGGATAAAATCAAGAATCTGATAGACAATGAATTAAAAACTCATAATCCTTATACTTGTGATCAAGAAATAGCTGCAAGCTTTTCAAAAGAGTGGCTCATTTTTTTGATTGACTATTCAAAGAAAACTCCGAATTCAGATGTGAAAAAACTACTTCATATGATAAAAGAAGCGAATTGTGGTGGAAACGTACCGCCTATCCTTATTAAAAATATTCCGTGTGATCCTATGGAAACCCTATTACCTGGAGAAAATCGCAAAGGCTTTAATTATGGTGAAAACGAACACGATAGAATGAAAAAATATTTTTATGCTGAATGGGTCACATGGCTTTTTGCCACACTTTTTAATTATGCTGCTTTGATTCATCCGTCCGAACATGCAGGGAAAAATAGATTTCATCTCATTTCCCCTTTAAACAATGATGAAGTTTTGCGAAATGTCGGTGCAAGCACTGGTGGCGGAAACTTTTATCAACATAACGATGCGACAGTGTATACAGATATGAAAGATCAATTACATATTGAAGAAAGATTGAAATCGTTCAATACGAATTTAGACATTGTATCGAATAGACTTAATAAATCTGTGGAACGAATAGTGTCTGAAATTACTTGTGGCAAATTTACTAGAGTTGATGCTCTTTTATTAAAAGGAGTGTTAAATTTAAAAACTCAAACTCATATTGGAACCCCAAAATTACTTCAAAAGCATCTAGAAGAAAATTTCTTCAATAAAGATGACATATTGGCGATAAGTAAAATGCCTATTGCTCATATCGCAGGAATGGCGGATGGTGAAATATCGGGATTCGTAGGGGAAATAAACCAAATTATATTTTTGGATGATAATGGTGATATTATTGCAACTTGTTTGAATGGAGCAGAAAATAGATTGATTTATGTGGGGGGAAGTGAAGAAGAAAAGTTAAAATTCGACATGTTTTTGGAACTGTTACGGACAATGCCTACTTATAAAGTTCCGCTTACATCTGAAGATTTATTGATTATGCCAAATTCATACTATGGTAAGCAAACAAATGTAACCCATGGTAGAGAAAGATTATCGGAGGAAGAATATAAAATTCCGATTGGTGATAATAAGTATGGACGTAGAATTGTTTGCAGGCAATACGTTTCCAGCCGATTACGCGACCAGAAAGAGAGTTACTTTACAGATATCATAAACTAGTTTAAAGAGAGGAGGGAGAATGGGAAGGTTTGGGCTGTAATAGCTCAAACCTTCCCATTTCCTTTATATGGATCTTACTATTGAATTACTCATATTACTATTTTTAGTAGCTATTTTAGCAGGATGGATAGATACAATTGCTGGGGGCGGTGGTATGATAACTATCCCAGTAATGTTATTAGTAGGTATGTCTCCTTCTGTAGCGATAGCAACTAATAAACTACAAGGGAGTAGCGGAACCCTCATGGCAACTGTGATTTTTATTAAGAAGAAAGAAATTAATCTCAAAGAAATGCGTTTGTCCATCTTAATGACCTTTTTTGGATCTATTTTGGGTGGATGGCTTATTTTACAGATACGAGCAGAATATTTAATCATGATATTACCTTTCTTACTTATTATTATTGGTCTTTATTTTCTATTATCTCCAAATATAGCAAACGAAGATCGACCGAGAAAAATAAGTATGTTGTTATTTGCGTTAACAGTGGCTCCGTTCCTTGGATTTTATGATGGTTTCTTCGGCCCAGGAACAGGTAGCTTAATTGCTGTAGCGTTCATTCTTTTATGTGGATATAGTGCTACAAGAGCAACTGCAAATGCTAAGATTTTGAATTTTACTAGTAATTTCGCAGCTTTGTTATATTTTATTATTTTTGGCCAAATTGATTGGACAATTGGGCTGATTATGATGCTTGGTCAAATTATAGGGTCATATATTGGGGCAAAGATGGTGCTTACAAAAGGGACGTCATTAATACGACCAATAGTGGTTATTGTTTGCTTTGTCATGGCAATTAAAATTTTTTTACAAAATATGAACTAAATGTAATCAATATATTATTTGTATCAAAGTCAGAGTATTTTAATGTTCTTATTGCAGTATTACGCTGTTTAAAATGTGTTTAAAATTACACAATTTGACTTGTGTAATGTATTACGTTATGCTTTTTTTAGTATAAAAGAAAGGCTTGAAGATAATGATTCGTCGTTTGAAAAAGTTTAAAAATGTAGCTGTCGTATTAAGCTTCTAAGTAAATTATTAAATCTACCATACTTAGAAGCGAGGAATGTAATTATGAAGCATCCATTATATAATCATTGGTCTGAAACGAAGTATTTAAAAGATATAGTAACAAATCCACTTATTGAAGTAGGAGAGTACTCCTATTATTCAGGATATTATGGCGATCAAAATTTTGAAGATGGTTGTGTTAGATATTTATGGGGCGATGCTAAGTCTCGAGTACTTTTCAATCCAATTGAACAGATGGGTTGGCAACTTGATAAACTCATTATTGGAAATTATGTTTGTATTGCAAGTGGAGTTGTCATTTTAATGGGTGGGAATCATAATCATCACCCTGAATGGATTACAGTTTATCCATTCATTGAGCAAATAGAACAATCATATGAACCGAAGGGTGATACAGTCATTAAAAGCGATGCCTGGATTGGTATGAATGCTATTATAATGCCTGGCGTTACTATTGGTGAAGGTGCAATTATTGCAGCTGGATCTGTCGTATGTAAAGATGTTCCACCTTATACAATAGTAGGTGGAAATCCTGCTAAGGAAATAAAGAAACGGTTCACTGATACAGAAATTAATATGCTAATGGAAATGCGTTGGTTTGATTGGGATAGAGAATTGATTGAGAAGGCAATTCCTCTTTTATCTAGTCCAGCCATTGAACCATTATTTGCTTTTTATAAAAATGAAATGAAAAATAAATAAATCAGCTAGAAAAACTACATTCAATATAGGATGTAGTTTTTTTCTTATTTAGTATGAGTCTAGCAAATAGCTGCATTGAATAAGTAAAAACCTTGATAGCTAATAAACGAATGCTAAGCTACCAGTGTGTCTCGATATTTAATCGGAACACACTTTTTTTTGTAAACATGGAACAAATGTATTACTTACACTGTCTATTAAGTGTAATCCTAAAAAATATGAAAGTACGAATCATTTTGAAAAATACGAAGGTATTAAAAAGAGGGATGTGTGTGGGAATACGAAGTGTCATTGTCCTAAAAGGGTTTGATGAGATGGTCTATATGAAAGTTATCCTAACGTCTTATATGTATATAGAATTTGATAACACTGTCTATTTTTTTGAGGATTATGTTAGAAGAACGTTTTTTGAGTACAAAGATATTGGAGGTAACAGAAGTGAAAGGTATGTTTTGCAAGAGATTTATTGCAATAGTAACAGTGATTACACTATTTTGTAGCATTGTTGTTACATCTGGAAGAGCATCAGCGGAAACAGTTCCTGCTATAGATGTTGAAGCAGGATCAGCAATTTTAATAGAAGCAAATTCCGGGAAAATTTTATATCAAAAAAATGCAGACGAATCATTAGCAATTGCTAGTATGACAAAAATGATGAGTGAATACTTAGTTCATGAAGCGGTGGATAAAGGAAAACTTAAATGGGATCAAAAAGTTAAAATCTCTGAATATGCACATAAGATTTCGCAAGATCGCTCATTATCAAACGTTCCATTAGAAAATGGTGGCTCTTATACGGTTAAAGAGTTATATGAGGCAATGGCAATTTACTCTGCAAACGGTGCAACAATTGCTTTAGTTGAAGAGATTGCTGGTAAAGAAGTCAATTTTGTAAAAATGATGAACGATAAGTCGAAAGAGTTTGGAATGAAACATTATAAATTTGTAAACGCTACAGGCTTAACAAACCAAGATTTAAAAGGCTATCACCTTGAAGGGACAAATTTAGACGAGAAAAATAAAATGTCTGCAAGGGATTGTGCGATTTTAGCACAACGTCTTATTCAAGATTTCCCAAAAATATTAGATACAGCAAAAATCCCCAAAAAAACATTCCAAAAGGGTGGCAAGTATCCGATAGATATGGTGAACTTTAACTGGATGTTAAAAGGCTTAATTAAGCAATACGAAGGTGTAGATGGTTTGAAAACGGGAACTACTCCAGAAGCGGGAGATTGTTTCACTGGTACAGTAGAAAGAAACGGTATGCGCCTAATCTCTGTAGTGATAAAAGCAAACTCTCATACGGCACGTTTTGATGAAACTAAGAAATTATACGATTATGGATTTGCGAATTTTGAAGTGAAGAAAGTCTATGGGAAAGATGCAGTAGTAAAAGGGCATGAAACAGTGCGAGTAGCAAATGCAAAAGACAAAGATGTAGTTGTTCAAACGAAGCAAGCTGTTTCACTTCCAATGCCAAAAGGCAACAAAGACATTTATAAAAAAGAATTTAAAGTACCGAATACGGAACAAGAAGCGCCTATTAAAAAAGGTGTAACAATTAGTAAAATGATTATCTCGCCTAAAGATAATACAGATCCTGGGTTCTTATCAGGTAATTCATTACAAATAGACCTTGTAACAAAATCTGATGTCGAACAAGCAAATTGGTTTACACGTTTTATGCGCCAAATCGGATCTTTCTTTAGCGGTATGTGGGATAGTGCGGTTGGTATAGTAAAAAGCTAACTTTATAGGATAAAACTACATATTAATCTGAAACAAAAAGTTTCAAAGTATTATAGATTCTTATGTGGATAGCTTGGAATGGAAGATTGCATTAATTCTCAAATTGGGTTCTTCGAAACTTTTCGTATTGCTACCAAGGTAAATTAAATTTGTATCTATATAACCAAAAAACGCTATTCTTTTTGTAGAAAAATACAGTGGTCTGGCCCCATTTAGTGAGACAAAGAAAAAACACCTAGATAACATGTTTCCTATAAGCTATAGGTGACATATT
>NZ_JAEHCA010000033.1:0-44591 GCF_016483345.1 Bacillus cereus group sp. N24 | reverse complement strand
AAAGTAGTAGAAAAAGAAGAAGAGAAGGATACAGAAGCACCAGTACTTACAGCGAAGCAAGGTGTGATAGTACATGTAGGAGATAGCTTAAATGCAGGAGATTTAGTAGAAGTAAAAGATAATAAAGATCCAAATCCAGTAGTAATAGTAGGGGCGTATGATACAAGTAAGCCAGGTACGATATCAGTTCAAGTAACAGCAACTGATAAGGCAGGTAACAGCTCAACGACGAAAATTAACGTGGTAGTTCTTGAGAAAGAAAAAGCAGAACAAAAGCCAGAACAGAAAACTGTAGGAACAATTTCTAAAGAGCCAGGAAATGGTTTACTTGTATCAAATTCTAATGGTGTAGTTAAATAAGCTTTTAGCAAAACGATAAAAAATTAAATGTACCCTATCACATGGATACTTAAAAAGTGTGTTCAATAGGGTATTTATTTTATGATAATTAAAATGCGCTATAAAACTTCGTGAATCTATCGAATGGTTTATAGCGTAGAATTACCTTGTTATAAAATCGACGGATTGAATATTCAGAATGTTGTTGTTTTTACAGATGGAATTTGCTAAAATTAGTATACCTTTTTTATTTTCAATTTTTCATATCTATAGCTACTATAGCCCTTTCGGGGTTTCGATTTTCAAAGATAGTTTAAGTATTTTACTTTTACTTTCTTTGAAAATATAACTCTGAAAAGGGCCTTTTTGCGTTATTTGGAGAACATTACATTGTGAAAGGATGAAGATTAAGAGATTGTTTTTATTGATAGGCATTTTTGTTATGATGGTTGTTTTTTATAACACTTTTATAAAAGATGAACATCCAACAAATGCTTTAATTCCAATCAAGTAGAAGATTTGAAAAAAATTCAATACGATTGTTTGAAGTTGAATTATCACAAAATGTGATTAATGACCTAGGAGGGCAATTCAAATTAATATTTGATGATATTGATAAGAACGGCCACTTAACCATTTATCAAAATAAAAAAGAACTAGAAATGTTTTTAGGAAATCATGTAACTAGTGCAGAATTAGCTAATTAATTTACATAAGACGATATTAGTACAAATAAGAATTACAGCCTTTTCCGAACGAGAAAGCCCATCGCCTTTAGGCATGGGATGAAAGTGAGGTTGGATACGAAGTGCTACTAAATAACCGAAAGGTTTGTGGCACTTTAGTTATCCCAAGTGTGTGTATCCATTATTTTTGACCTTTCACGTTGCTATTTTATAATCAAACTGATACAGCGTAAGCATGATAAATGATTATAGAAAAACCAAAACAACCGTTTCATTAATTAACTACTATTTTGTGTTTTGCCCACGATACAGAAGAAAGATTTTTCTTAACGCAAAAGTAGAAGAACGTTTCAAAGCATTGGTTCAAGAGCTGTGTAACGAAATAGATATTGTTATTAGTGCAATGGAATGTGACAAAGACCATGTTCACTTGTTCTTAAATGCACTACCAACACTTAGCCCTGCTGATATTATGGCGAAAATTAAAGGAGTGACGTCGAAGCGTTTAAGAGAAGAGTTTTCTCATCTCGCACATTTGCCAAGTCTGTGGACACGTTCCTATTTTATTTCTACTGCTGGGAATGTATCAAGTGAAACAATACAACATTATGTTAAAAGTCAAAAAATGAGGGGGTGAAACTTGTGACACAAACCATCACGGTTAAAGTTAAATTACTTCCAACAAAAGAACAAATTAGGCTATTGGAACAAAGTAGTTCCGATTATATTAAACTCATTAATACACTGGTATCTGAAATGGTTGAAGCGAAGAAAAGCACGAAGAAAAGTACAAAGGATATTGAAGCCAATCTTCCAAGTGCGGTTAAAAATCAAGCGATTAAAGATGCGAAAAGTGTATTTTCTACAAAAGTGAAAAAGAGTAAATATAAAATTGTTCCAATTCTAAAAAGACCTGTTTGCGTGTGGAATAACCAAAACTATTCATTTAACTTCACGCACATTTCAATGCCCTTTATGGTAAATGGAAGTTCAACTCGGTTACAGATTCGTGCTTTATTAACCGACAAATACAATCGCAATTTTGAATTATTGAAACACAAGTTAGGTACAATTCGTATCACAAAGAAATCTGCTAAATGGATCGCTCAAATATCTGTCACAATCCCTACAAACGAAAAAACGGGGACAAAGATTTTAGGAGTGGACTTAGGTCTCAAAGTTTCTGCAGTGGCCATCACAGACGATGATAAGGTTCGTTTCTTCGGAAACGGTAGACAAAACAAATATATGAAACGTAAGTTTCGTAGTATTCGCAAGAAGTTAGGAGAAGCTAAGAAATTGAATGCCCTTCGGCAAATTGAAGATAAAGAACAAAGATGGATGCAAGACCAAGACCACAAAGTGAGTCGTAAAATCGTTGATTTCGCAACGAATAATAATATCTCTGTCATTCGATTAGAGCAACTAACGAACATTAGACAGACGGCACGAACAAGCCGTAAAAACGAAAAAAATCTACACACTTGGTCATTCTGTCGTCTAGCGCAATTCATCGATTACAAAGCGAAATTAGTTGGTATAAAGACCGAATATGTGAACCCTTCTAATACAAGTCAAACATGTCCGAAGTGTTCTGAAAAGAACAAAGCACAAGATAGAAAATATAAGTGCCAATGTGGATTTGAGAAGCATCGTGATATCGTTGGGGCGATGAACATTCGCTACGCAACTGTGGTTGATGGTAATAGTCAACCAGCCTAAGAACCTATATGGTCTGTCTTAGGAGGGGTGATGGCACACCCTCATCTTGAAGGCTGTTCAAAACAGAAATGAACTGCGAACGGTTAGTCATTCAAGAATCCCATCCGTTACACCGTAAGGGGTAGGACTTGCGGCTTTAGCCGTGGGAGTGTCAAAAAGTTACTTATGAAAGTAAACCAAGTCAATTTAATGATGAAAAACCATGAACTGTTAAAAAAATAAAAAAGGATTGTTTTTGATAAAACAAAACGACTTAATTCTGGAATTTAAATATGTACCAGAAATAGATGGATTTCGAATTTCTGAGATTACATATTTAAAATAAAAAATTATTGGGAGGGAGTTATTATGTTATTACAAATTAGAACTGTTATTGCTGATGTATTAAGAATAGATGAAGAAGTGAATGGCTTTTTGAAGTATTGTACTAATTACGGAAAAATAGTTAAAAAAATAACACCCAGCAGGTTTATGGAACGTGAACAAGGCCAACCGCTTTTTGTTATGGTAGTAGAATATGAAGAAAAAAATGACTGCAGTTATAAAAAAGACGAGGATTAATTCCTTGTCTTTTTTATTTTCTAAGAAAGGTGGATATATCGACTATGAAAATAATAAAAAAAGTGGTCGCCTTTAATTACAAATATAAAGACATAGAGGAAAAACAGGTAGCACTTGAGATACTGGAATTATATATTCATCAAAATTGTAGTGTGATCTAAAGCATAATTGATGACAGATTCAAAAAAATAAATAATAATCAGGCGTTCAAATTATTAGAAAGTGTACAGGTATCAAATAATTTGATTTGTTAACTTGAGAAAGTTAAATAACAAAATAAATTTTCTGAATTGAAAGATAAAATAAACTTCATTGTGATATAATTTAGTTGCATTTTTTCTTTTTCTTTTTTATATCACTAATTACTTATAACCTTTCGGGTTAATGAAATTACACAAAAAGGAACTTTATGTTGCTTTATTTTATTGTGTAAACACTTCATTATCCCGGAAGGTTATTTGTTTTTGCCTGAAAGGGGTGATGCTATGTCATAAGAACTAATTATTAAATAGAAACTGCTGCTGCAATGATAAAAGTTTTTCGAAAAGGGGTGCATATTATGTTGGTTACAGTAATTGTGTCAGTTGTGGCTGGTATGGTCTCAGGATTGGCTAGTCATTACATCACAAATAAAAAGTTCTTGTTGCCTCGTAAGAGCAAGCTTGCATTTCACCCGGGTCTTTTGGGAGAGATGTTTGTAGGCAGTATTGCTTCACTCGTTGGTGTTGCAATGTTCAACCCTGAAACAATGATGGATATTCTTAAGGTGAGTATTCTTGCTGGGATTTCAGGCCAAGCTTTCCTGCTGCACAATCGCTTGGCAACGGAACAAGTGAAAACCGACGAGATTCAGTCAATTTCAAAGAAATTGACCGAACTCGAAAAAAAGAATAAGGAATAAAAGAGGAGTAATCTGTTATAAATAGAAATAGAGAGATGAGGAGATTTGGTTATGTAATGGCCAAATAAACAGAGTTGAGTTGAGGTGAGCCCCATGTCTCGAAAGGAAGTTTTTGATTATCTAGATGATCAAGAAAAGGAAGATTTAGCAGAATGGACAGAAGAGCTTAAGAATGCTCAATCTACGAAAGCAGTTAAACTTTATTCAAGTAAGATAAAGGAACTGCTAGAAAAGATTGAACAGCGAATGATTAGTTCAGGAGAGGAAGCAGCGACGGTTAGCTTCTAATTGAATAGCAATATAGAAAGAAGCTGGTGGAGAATTTATCCACCAGCTTCTTTTTTTATCGGGCAACATTGTTTTAGTATTATCTATTGAAAAAAGTTTTTATTTAAAGGATATATCAAAAGATTAGCTGAATAGCAGTTGATGCTAGCTTAAGATGATTTTTTAACCTCGCTATATTAATAATATATTTATAAATTTTTAATAAAAAATACAACAATATTATGTAAAACATGTATACACCATACAATCCAAAATGGTGGAAATTTTGTATGTCCATTCTCATATTTTCTTGTATAAGTCCAATAAGAGTATGCAAATACAAAACCCATAATGCAAGCATATAATATATAAATATAGCTAAAATTGTGGCTCAATCCAAATATAATAGCTGAAATAAAGATAATCGATTTGTTGTATTTTTCCATACCAGGGATCAATTTTAAAATCCAAAATATAAACATTTGGTATAGAGCTGTTTCTAATAAAGGTGCAATGACTATGCCATCCACTATTTGAATCCACATATATTCATCTTCAATGGGGTTTTTTTGTAATCCTCCTGGTAGAAAACTGGTGGGGAGTGGTAACAAGAAAGATGCAAAAGTCATGAACAGAATAAACCATTGTGTTTTTAAATGATAAAAATAATGTTGTGTCTGCTGAATCATTGATATATTCTCCTATACTGCCGTGTCTTATTTACGGTTTATAAATAGGTGTACTTCTAATCTAGTAATAATTTAGGTATATAAAAAGACACTATATATAGTGTCTTTTTATACGTTGACCTATTTTGAAAGAAAATGTAGTGATTAATAATAGTGTGTTGAATACTTCTTGGTTGATATTAGTATACCATTATCATCAGTTATTTTAAATGTAATTATGCATATATATGATTTTTGTTATATCATGGTTAAAGTCATGTTTTTTCTTCTTATATGTAGTGCATAATTTGAGATTGTATAATGTCTTTCCATAAATGCTCCCTCATTGAAGTAAAAGGAACATCTATACTAGAAAGCAAAAAATAAAAAGGAATATTTTAATAATGGTACCAGATTTTATAGTAAAATAGGTCTCATGGTATGAATGTACAATTTAGATATTTGCCCAATGAACCATATGCTTTTAGAACTGAGAAAGACCTTAAAACAAATAAGTTATATATTTTAAGACAGTAATGTTGCAAGCAGTATAGATGGGAACGTCAAGAACTTAAATGATTTAAGATTCACACTATATAAAAGTTGAAGTATACGACTAAGGAAAGAGGGCTTTGCAGTGTACTGCACATTCAAGAATTAATTCTTTCGTAGGGAGTGCTTATATGAAAAGCATGAAAAATGTAATATTGCTAGTAGTATGTTTCATATTTTTAAGTGGTTGTAATTCAAAAAATGAAGCTGAGGTACAAGAATATATAAAAGAAAAGCACGGAATCGATGTTGATATAACAGAATGGGGCTCAATAAACGAGAATAATTTTGGTAACACTTACCATACCGTGCAAGAAAAAGATAACAAATGTCTAAAATTCCGAGTAAAGGTACAAGGTTTCCTCTATTCATCTATAGTAGGTGATGAATACAAATATGGGGAAAAAACATATGAGGAATATAAGAAATTCCAACCAACTCTAGAAGAAATTAAAAAATTAGGGTACGTGGAAACTGAAGAGGAAAATGCTCTTCAATATTTGTTGGATAATGAAAATCCAGAAGAAGGAAGCCCGACAGATGAATTGCTATTAACTTTAAAAATGAGCAACGAGATTGACTTTAGCCAATTGGATTCCGTAGAATTAGATCGTTTATATGCTCTATTTCAACTCATTCAGAAGAATAATAAAAAGATAACAGAACTAGAGATTAAGGATCAAAATGGTAAATCCTTAGGTGGACCTTTTAAAAATGTACAAAATATAATAACAAAAGAAGAACTGTTATTAACAATGAAAACTACGATGTCAGATACCATAAACAAATATTGGGAAGGTTGGATTAGAACGCACACGAAAGTAGTAGAAAGATTATATGAATTGCAAAACGATCGATTTGCAATTAAAGGTATTACTTATATAAGTTCAGATGATGAGGATAGTCGAAAATATTCAGTGACTTTAGTAATTAATACCACCAATAATATATTTGAAAACAATCCCCCTTTAATTGAGGATTTAATCAAAGTAACCACAATCCTTAAAGAAGAACTATATAATAAAAACTTTAACATCTATTTAACCAATAAGACAGGAACAATAAATGAAAATTGGTTATCATCAAAAGAAATCAAAGAAGCAAATAACATCGAAGATCTTGTAAAAGAAAGAGATCCTGCGAATTAAATTTAAAGTCCATTTAATGTTTGTTATTTGATTTGAAAGCATGATATATCGAAGTCTTAATCTATACCCATCAACTTTAGAATTTTATAACACCTCAGGCTGAAAATCCCGTGTGTTTTTGATAGAAAACGGCTTATTTTTCGCTTTGGGGTGTTTGCTTTTCTTAGGTTGATGGTGATGTAGTGTTATCATACGCCAATTTTCATGGTGATCCTTTTAGAATAATTATCAATTTTTAAACTGATGTATATAGGAGATTACTCCATATACACCAGTTTAAAAACATAAAACACTTTATTTATCAAGTTAATTTAATTTGCATCCGCATAGGAGGGAGTGGGGATTCTAAACACTTGTTTGAATATTAATCACTTCAATCGTATTCCTTCGAATGCATTTATTACCAAGTCATGCACATAGGAATCATCTAACTTTTCACCAGTTACTAGCAACCGATAAAAAATTGGTCCGTAAATGAGATCGATGCTTAAGTCAACATCGAGATTTTCTTTTAATTCGCCTCTTTTAATTCCCTTCTCCAGAAGTTGCTTTGCTTGCAGTCGACGTGGTTGGAAATAGCGAGCACGATATTCCTCTGCTAGTTTCGAATCAAATTGCCCTTCGCCAACTAACTCAGTAATAATAGTGCCTTCTCGACTTATTAAAAAATTGGCTAAACTTGTGGCGTGAGTTAAGATATCAGTCAATGCTGAACCTGTATCAGGTACAGGCAATCTGGCTGCAGCAGCAGAAAGAAAACCATCCATTACCACAGCAGCCTTATTTGGCCACCATTTATAAATCGTAGCTTTGCTAACTTTAGCACGGTCTGCAATTTTATCAACTGTGACTGCTTTAAAGCCACTTTCCAGTAATAACTCATAGGATGCAGAAAGGATAGCCTTTTGGGTTTCGATATTACGTGGTCGACCTCTTTTACCTTGCACATTAATCATTCCTTTCAAGAACATAAACTATACGTTTAGTATACTTAATATGAACGGATAATAAAATAGCCTATTTACAAAACTGAACGTTTAGTTTATTAATTAGATAGCAACTTATAATGGTAAGGTCTTTAAACAGGTTTCCAAATCCACAAAGTGAATTACTAAAAAAATTTAGAAAAGGGGAATAAAAAAGTGGGGAAATTGGATCTTTTGAAAGAAAAACGGAAAGTAGTTCAGGCTCAATTTAGAATAATGGTAGTGCTGTAGTTCTTGCCAAGGCGATTGAGTAATTTTGAAATAAAAGTATGGGAGGAAATAGATATGTCTAATTTTAAAAATAAAGCAATCAATAAGGAGATTTCATCGGGTTTAATCATTCTTCTAGCAACTGCATGTGGTATTATTGTGGCTAATCTTTATTATGCCCAGCCTTTAATTGGGGTAATTAGTCATGTAATTGGGCTTTCTAATAGTAGCGCTGGATTAATTGTAACACTAACTCAGATTGGATATGTTGTTGGCTTACTATTTCTTGTACCTTTAGGGGATATTGTTGAGAATAGAAAATTGATAATTATATTGTTAATTCTAAGTGCAGTTGCTCTAACTGCCACAGTTTTTGTAAAGAGTGCAATCTTGTTGTTAGTAGCTTCATTCTTTATCGGATTGGGGTCGGTTGCAGCGCAAGTGCTCGTACCTTTTGTATCATACCTTTCATCGGAAGATGCACGCGGTCGTGTAGTTGGTAATGTCATGAGTGGCCTGTTATTAGGTATTATGCTTGCGCGTCCGATATCTAGTCTAGTAGCTGATATCTGGGGATGGAATGCAATATTTGCTTTATCTGCGACTGTAATCATTGTTTTGGCGTTTGTATTATCGAAAGTACTCCCTACTAGGAAACCAACGGAAAAAACAAATTATACTGCCTTACTTAGTTCAATGTGGCAACTACTACGAACTACTCCAATTTTACGCCGTCGCGCAATTTATCATGCTTGTGTATTTGGGGCTTTCAGCTTATTCTGGACCACTGTTCCATTATTATTGTCTAGTCCTGCTTTTCATTTTTCTCAGACTGCCATAGCATTATATGCACTTGTCGGAATTACAGGTGCAATAGCCGCTCCAATAGGTGGCCGTCTAGCTGATTTTGGCTGGACACGACCCACCACTGGGATAGCTCTCACTGTTGTTATTATTTCTTTATTACTACCACTTATTATTCAAGGTAGTTCGCCCATCGGAATAGCTGTTTTAGTAATTGCTGCAATTCTGTTGGACATGGGAGTATCAGCAAACCTTGTGCTTAGTCAACGTTTAATTTTTTCATTGGATCCAGAAATTCGTAGTCGACTAAACGGGCTATTTATGGCTATTTTCTTTTTAGGAGGTGCTGTTGGTTCCTCTCTTGGAGGATGGGCATATGCCTTAGGTGGTTGGAGCCTAACATTATGGATAGGAATCCCTTTTCCGATCATAGCCCTTCTTTATTTTTCTACAGAGAAATAGTTTTATAATTGAATTTTAGCAGTCCGCATTCGTTTGAATGCTTATTCATTGGTATATTACAGTTTTATAGATTAATGGCGGTTATTTTGAAATTTGTATCATTTCTATTTTTGTTTTCAGTTCTTTTAACTTTTGTCGCATTTTCCATTGTCTTGATGATCTATCATCCATTTTTAACATTCCTTATACAATTATTTAAGAATGAGTATAGCATATAAGGGCAGTCTGTATGAAAATGAACTATTTAAATATAAATTAAACAAAAGCGTTAATTAAAAAAAGACCTCTTACGGGAAGATAAGAGGTCATCAAAAAATGTTGTATTTGAAACACGCGATGTTTCATAAAGATATTTTAATATAAATTTATATATTACGTATAACAAATGTAAAAGTTTATGAAAAGAATAAAAGTGTATAAATCCGTATTTAAATGAAGAATCCCTAGACTTAGGGGGCTAGGGATTCTCGGTCTGGTATACTTCACACGATATTATAAAAAGAATAGAACGTACTGAAGATAACATATGAATGTTTCGTAAATGTATCAACAAAGTGAACAAAAGCGTAATTTGAATAAAAAATGACAGCTGAAATGTTAAGGTCGTATCAGCTGTCACTAAAATAGATATTGAGTTTTATTATTAGGTTTTTTAATTGGTATTTTTGCTCTTATTTCTAGAGGAAATTGTACCAAAGATTGCTCCAGACATTGCACCGATTAAAGTCATAAAGATCGCACTCCAGGCTGCAAATGACATAATTACACCTCCTAGTAATAAATTGTTGTAACTAAATAAAGTTATTGTTTCTTAGCCCTTTTAACAGAAATGATGATTGCAACAATTATTAAGAAAAGAAGAGGAGCCCAAGAAAAGAAAGACATTTAGTACTCTCCCTTTAATATTAACTTTGTACATTCTTATAAAACAATTATCTCATGTTCGCAAATCAAACATACAGAATATGTAATATTGCATATCGAATTGTAGATTGAGAAGAAGTGACAATGATAATTGAATAAAAAATAGCTCTTACTACTAAGTAAGAGCTCCTTAAACAGAGAAAAAGTCGTATGTGATTCTATATGAGAACCACAATAACGTTTTAACTCCCTAATATATAGTTGTTTATATGTGTTGACTGTAGTAGAACTGAAAAAATGCTATTTTACTTGAAGGCTAACAACTATCACCACGAGATTAAGAGTTACTATTTACACAATGATTACCTCGGATTAGTTAAGTACTTCTATATACGAACGACAGATAATACTATCATTGATTTGTGTTTAAGTGAGTTCCCTGAAGTGTTTGCGGTATATGAGGGGTTCACTGAAGCGCAGATCAAGAAGATATACAGAGGAAAATTACAATAAAAGAGCAATTAGCAAAAGCTAACTGCTCGGTTCTCCAAAAGGGGGAAGGAGAAAGGTTAGGGACTTTATTAAATGAGTTATGGCCATCGCCTATCTATATTATTGACGAAATATTAGGTTTTATTCTGACGACCCCAAAAAAAGCACCTTTAAAAAGTGCTCTTTAAGGGGAAAGTGAGGTACTGAAAAGTAAATTAGGGTTTTTTGCTTCGAGATAATATATGACCATTTCATCATAATGTAACGATGAATCACAAAAGAGCAGCTAGCAAAAGCTAACTGCTCATCTCCAAGGGAGAATGGAGAAACTATCATGTTGTTTATATTATTAACGAAATATTGAGTTTTATTCAGAGGATTTATTAATTATGTAGGTTACATGAGAAGACCTATTAACATCCAAGCTGCCCCAATTAGAATTAAAGTTTCGAATGTAATCCAAAATTTTCTCTTTTCTGGTTTTTGAAATTCTTTAATTACAGAAAATACGGCACTTATTCCTACAAGAGTGAAAAGAACAATTCGGATCGTATCAGTCATTTGCATCACCACCTAAGATTTGAATAGTTTAATTATATATTAATTACCATTTTGTAGAAAGTTAATAAAATAATCCTTTTAATAGAAAGCTAGGAATAACAATGGGACTAGGAAACCGTGGAATGGTACTTGAAATGCTTATCAATCTATCGAATGAAATGTATCAAAGGGGGGAGTGGCGCTTATAAATAAACGTCCGACTCCTGTGAAGGTGATTAAGAGTAAGGGAAGCTAAGAGTACAGTAGACTATGACGGCGTGTATAAGCGTTCCGCCTTTCGTTTGTAGACTCATAGGTAGTAAAATCACATTTGTCATGTTGATTCTTGATTTCTATGTTAAAACTAGATCGTTTTACCAATGGGATGATGGTTCATTCGATTGAATGAACTTTATGTTATAAGAGAAGTATCAATTGGTTTATTTGGAGTTGATCACGACAATTACTAATGTAAGTTAAGGTTTTTCTTTTAAACAATAAAACGAGTAGAGAGCTTCCGCTCTTTGTTTGAGCCAATACAGCGGAAACATTCCCCTTCCGCCCCTCTAGTGTATTGGTTCAAAAAAGGCGTCGGAAGAAAGATATACGTCTTGGATATAATCACATTGTGTAAAGACTGTAGGTTAGTGAAGGCTATGCGACAGCCAAAGTATTGGCCAACTCTATGGAGTATCAACGAGAAAATTCTTAGTCTTCTCCTAGTCACCGAACGTAAGGCGCGTAGCTAATAAGAGCTAAAAAATTAAATGATGCGGTGGCTTGGAGAAGGCTGAGGGTGCTCAGCCTTGAACTAATAGTGAATTTTTTATTTATTTTCCCACATCCTATTTAGGCTTTTTATTCAAAATGTATAATTAATTTATAATAATAAAAGAATGTTTATGACTCTTATCGAATAAATTAATTTGGAGGGGATTAGGAGATGGATAAATATATTTTTGATGAATTATTAAATTGGGAAAAAAATTAATAGAAAAGTATAAAGCGATTGTAAAGGTGGAAAGAGAAAGAGAACTTGAATCCTTTACTCTGATGAAAAAAATTGAAATTCTAAAAAAAGTGAGTGAAAAGTTTGAAGGGGAAAGGAAAAAACTTTTCGTAAGAGCAGAAATCAATCCGCTTCAAGACAGAGAGAAACAATTAGACCAAGAAATTAAAAGTACAAAAGGTATTTATTATGAGAATAAGGAAGAAATCGAAATTACCCTTGAATACTTAAGAAAAGAAATTGATAATGATGATGAGAGTCAGCAAATTATTACGGATGATAAAGAGGTATTTTTAAAATGAAACTAGAAAGGCATCCCAAACGGGTGCTTTTTTCTTTGTTATATAGAAATTACACATTAAACTAGGGAACATTCTAATAAGACAAGCATATGATGAATTCGTGGGACGAGTTATCATATGAGGTGAAACTTGGAGCGCCATACTTATTTGTTTAAGGGTACCTAATGATGGGTACTCTTTTTATTTTGAACAAAATGGACATTTGGGTTAAATGAGTATATAAATAGGAAGAATCTAATTATTGGATGCATATTTTACTCTAAGAGGTACAAATTCGATGCGACGTGAAAATGAGTTAAATGAATTACCGTGAGGTGTAGGAATATGCCTGGAGAGCCAACCTGCTGCTTTTTTATTTTTAATAGAAAAAAGGAATCCCGAAAGATCCCTTTTTCTAATTATGATATATCGTAATCGCATATAAGTAAAGACATTTAGTATTATATAACAATTAAATAATATAAACAATGAATATTTTAGGATTTACAATAAGGAGGAGTTATAACGATTGTCTTCTTAAAATATTGAAAATAGACGATTACACTTGTGAGGCATATCAGTACAACCTGTTATTTATTGCACCATGAGTATAGGCACGTTATAATAGTCCCTAATTACATATAAAGAGGTGCAGAAAATGAATAAAACAGAATTAATAAAAGTAGTAGCAGATAAAGCAGAACTTACACAAAAGGATGCTGCTACAGCGACACAAGCTGTATTAGACGCAATAACAAATACTCTTGCAAATGAAGAGAAAGTACAGATTCTTGGATTTGGTACATTTGAGGTACGTGAAAGATCTGCACGAACAGGGCGTAACCCGCAAACAGGTGAAGAAATACAAATTGCTGCTTCTAAGGCGCCTGCATTTAAAGCTGGAAAAGAATTAAAAGAGGCAGTGAAATAATTATACATAGTGAAAAAGGATCTGATATTCATATCGGATTCTTTTTATTTGTAACATGGCAAGGTCCCTCTTAAAGATGTAAATTTATATATCCTATTTATGTAATTTATGATATGGTTTCATATGTTAATAAATTACAATACTTTTAAAAAGAAGTATACATTATGATAGATGCTACTTCTTTATAGGAAAAGTCTCAAGGTTAAAAACGATTTTCGTAGATGAAATCATTGCGAAACAAAAAAGAAAGAGTTGGAAGAAAAGAAACAACAATCACGAAACAAAGGGGTAAATTACAATGAAGCGTAAGTTATTAGAAGTTGCACTGCCAGTAATATTGATGAGTGGTGTAGGTTGTGCAAGTAAGGACGTAGCGGAAGAGAAAAAAGAGGATAGTGTAAAAGTAGCAGACTATAAGGAAACAGAGAAGGAAAAAGAAAAAGATAAAAGAACAAATAATGACTCTTCAGCAAGTGATAGCGAGTCTGGAACAACAAATAAGGACCCAATAGCTACTGTAATTAAAGATGTAGATAAAATACACGAAGAAAAAGATAAGTTAGAGAAACAAAAAGAAGCGGAAACAACGAAGGAAGAAACAAGTAAAAAGGAAGTTCAGGTAGAGAAGAAAGAAGAAGTTAGTAAAGAGAAAGACAAGGTGTCTGATGCTACGAAACCTAACAGTATGAAAGAGTATCAAGAAAAAGTAGAAATACAGGCTAATAAATTCATAGCTGAAGTAAAAGCTACGAAACCAATAGTTGAAAAAGATGAAACTCTACGAACAAATAAAGATGAATTAAAAGCACAGTTTAATATAGTGAAAGGAGAGGCAGAGAAGTTAGTAGGCCTTAAACCGCCTGAAAAGTACAGTTATTTTAAAATTGAATTTATAGATGCTAATAAGACATTCCTACGGGCATTAGGCGACTTGTTTAAAGCTCTAGACGAAGGAGATGTAGAAAAGGGTGATACGGCTTTAAATGGTGTATTATATGGTTTCGAGCAATTTGGTATGACAATAAATGGCATAAGAGACATAGAAGAATAAAGTAAGTCTTAGATTGAATAATAAAATTGTGAGAAGTGAAAACAAAAAACCTTGATACAGCTGGTATCAAGGTTTTTTTCTCTTAGTAAGGAGACATATATTGATCGCGTTTCCATTGGTATACCTGCGTGCGGAAGATATACCACTCAATTTCTTTTGCTTCGATGAAGGGCTCAAATAAATGGTCTCCTAGTGCACCGCATACGACTTCATTCGATTGTAATGTAGCGAATGCTTGCGCTAATGTTGCTGGTAAGTCAATGATATCCGCTTCTTCACGCTCTTCTTATGTCATTACATAGATGCTGCGGTCTACTGTAGTTGGGTCAACACTACGTACTTCTATGCGTGTACTAATGATGATACATTTGAGGCTATGCCTACAGAAGAAGAACTGGATCCAAAGCAAGGCGTAGCACGTGCGGGAACAGTTACCTCATCTTGGAATATACCAGATGGCTAGGTGCACAAAGGAGAATATATATTAGTACATGCGCCTGGTACAACAGCCAAATCAGCTGAAGAATCAAATCGCTAGGAAGAAGAACTGGAGAGATGTATGAAAGAATTTAAAATGCTTCGTGATACAAAAGAAGAACATGAGGCATCAATGAGTTATCGTGTAGTGATTAAGGATTTAAGAGCAAGAGGAGTTAATGCTTCATTGGTAACACGGAGAGAATAAAAAAATCTATCACTTGGCAGAGTGATAGAAAAATAGCCTTGCAAAAGATCTTAGGATTAATTATATCAAATTAGCATTCGTATAACAACGGAGTGTGTTGCATGCTTTTAGACAAGTTATTATATAGAGTGTTGCTGAATCCTAAATTGTTTCAACAAGCAACATCAACACAACACCTAAATTACTTAGTAAACCAATATCTCAAAATAGGATACAAGAATTATCGCTTGTTACGTGTAGAGGACGGATTCGCGATATGTAAACGGGAGGATGAATAATATGGCAGTTTATAGACCAGTACACGTTTCATTTTGGCAGGATTCATTTGTTTTAGATCTTACACCGGAGGAGAAGTATTTCTACTTATATTTGATGACAAACAGTAAGACGTCTCAATCAGGAATCTATGAGCTTCCACTTCGTATTATTGAAACTTGATACAGGATACAATCGTGAAACTGTTATGAAGCTATTAGAACGTTTTGCTGAGTACGGAAAAATTAATTACAACCAAAAAACAAAAGAGTTGTTCTTAATCAACTGGTTGAAGTTCAATCCAATTAAAAATGTAAACATTGAAAAGTGCGTCTTAAAAGAGATTCAATCCGTGAAGGACCAGGATTTCTTAGTTGATTTCTATGAAACTTGTTTGCAATTAGAACGTGAACAAGATTTTAATATTCCTCGTATTAAGGAGTATTTATCAGTCCATCTGGAGGGGCTTATAAGGGGCTTCCAAGACCCTAGCAAGGAAGAAGAAAAAGAAGAAGAAAAAGAAAAAGAACAACAACAAGAAGAACGCGCAAGCGTGGAAGAAGTTGTTGAGGTTAATCCAATTTCTTTTTACGAACAAAACTTCGGACTGATTACACCTTTTATTGCAGATGGTATTCATGCATGGATAGATGATTTAAATGCAGAGCTAGTTATTAAGGCTATGGAGATTACTTTAGAGAAGAATAACAGAAACATGTCTTACGTAAATACGATTTTAAGAGATTGGCATCTTAAAGGCTTCAGAACAATAACTGATGTTGAGGCAGCTGATAAAGCGTTTCGTACTCAGCGATTAACAAAGGCGCAACAACAGACACAAGCTCCCTATCAACAAAAAGGGTTATCGGAATCTACTAAAAACGTAATACAGCAGCAACAAGCATGGGAGCGGAACATTCCAACAGAAGAAGAACTTGCGGTACTTAACCAACAGAATGCGTGGTTGGCACAATGAGTAACGATATGATTCGTAATGTAGAAGCTGAACAAAGTGTTTTAGGTAGCATAATCCAAGAAGGCGATTTAATTAAAGATTGTCAGCTAAAGGTAAAACAGTTTTCTTTACCAACGCACCAAGTAATTTTCAAGGCAATAAGAGAATTAGAGGATGCTGAGCTTCCGATAGATCTTGTTGCTCTCATTGGAAAATTTGGTGAAAGCTTTATACATCAAATTGGCAGAATTGAATTCTTTGTAAACTTAACAGAAGTTGTTACGACTACTAAAAATTTCTCATATCACGAAGGGTTAATTATTGAATCTTGGAAAATGAGACATGCTCAAGGGGTTGCCAAAATTACGGTATGCAGATGTGGTTGTGCAAATACCAAGTCAAGCCAAAGCGATTGATGAATTAAAACCAACAACAGCGCCTGATGAACGTTATGAGTTGTTTGAGAATTATACAATTGGGATTTGGCGTTATAAGCGAGTGGGGGATAAACAATTTGTATGGGAAGAAGCTGAAGAGATATGTAAACGAGCAAGGGATAGCAAAGAGCCGACGCCAATACGACTTCATCTATCCTTGGAACAATCATTTGTTCCGGAGAATGTTGTGCGGTATTTATAAGCATATAAAAAAGCCGAGATTGCTCCCGACATAATTATTCGACAAAGTAATTATAACATAATTGGGAGTGATTGCGGTGGCAGGTATTAGTGAAAATATTGTGGAAATGAAAGCTGAAATTTCATTATTTGAAAATATGATTTACGTTGTGAAAGATGGACAAGTTTATTCGATTGAACCACCAACTACAGGGTATGGTGAACAATCGTTTGTATATAAAAATGGAAAAGTAGCTCGTATGGATGAACGAAGGACTCAGTTAATTTAATGGAGATTGGAAGGGGGGTAATGCTATGAAGTTACTTCCCTATAAATTTTATTAAAAAGAGTACTGTAAAACAGTGTAGCAATAATTTTTTTCGGAGAAACTGTGTGAAAAAACTTAAGTTGGTGATTTTAAGTCTCTAAGTAATAAATATGATTACGATTTAATAACTAGCAAATTTCAAAAAATATTCAAAAAAACACTAGATTTTTATATTGGGATATAGCATTGTAAATTTTGTGTATTTATATAGAAATATGACATTATAAATTTTATGTTTTTGTATTTATGCAATATTATTAATAGGAGGAAATATTTTGTTTAAAAAGCTATTATTATCGTTAATGCTATTATTTTTAGTAATTCCTTGTTTTAATAATGTTTCTTTTGCAGAAGAAACTATTGTAAAACAACCTTTAGACGCGTATTTTTATGCGTATAATGAACCATCCTTTAATTCTCAAAAGTCTAATGGTGGAAACCAATTCGGTCCACAAAAGGCCTTAGGAGTTAAAGAAAAACGTGCCGATGGTTGGTGGAAAGTTGTCACTTATGAGGGTGATAAATGGATTAATATTACAGGAGAACAAAAGAAAATAGAGAAACCATATATTACTTTTGCTGAGCCTAAATTCACATCACCAAAAGGGAACAATAATGAGCCTATTGCTCCTCAAGTAGTTACAGTAATAGATGGGCAAGTAGATGGATGGTTAAAGATTAAAACGAATGAAGGAGATAAGTGGATTTTCCCTAATTCAGAAGCAGTAAAAGTAGATAAACACTTTTATGCGTATAATGAACCTTCATTTACATCTCAAAAAGCAGCTAGTGGAAATCAATTTGGACCACAAAAATCGCTTGTTGTAAAAGAAAAACGTACAAATGGTTGGTGGAAAGTAGCTACTTATGAGGGTGATAAGTGGATTAACCTAGATGGGGAGTTAAAAGCATTCGATAAACCATTTTTAGTGTTTTTTGAGCCTGCATTTGCATCTCAAAAAGGAAACATGGAAGTACCTTATAGTCCTACTACTATTAGGGTGGTAGATGGAAATACTGCAGGATGGTTGAAAGTTCAAACTTGGGAAGGCGACAAATGGATGTATCCAGGTGTTGCAGCAACAACAGCAGTTAGTAAGGGTTTTTATGCATATAATGAACCTTCATTCATATCTTCACGCGGAACTCAATTTGGACCACAGAAATTCCTTGCTGTACTTGAAAAACGTGCTGATGGTTGGTGGAAAGTAGTAACTTATGAGGGACCTAAGTGGATCAATCTTGACTCAGAAAAGCCAGGTAATTGGAGCTATAATGCTGAAAAAAGAAGATGGTTTGAGTATGATGGTAATGGAAATGTAGTACAAAAATTTGGCTGGCAAACAATCAATGGGAAAAAAGTATACTATTCTTTCGAAGACTCTGGATTGTATACGAACAAGTGGTATTTTATTGATAATCAACCGTATGAATTTGATAGATATGGTTATCTTGTAGAGAATTCATTTGACAATACAACTCTAGGCGAGTTGGAAAAAGCTTTATTAGAACATTTAAAACAAAATGGTATGCAGTATAAAGTTGGTACAGCAGAATATGAACAGTACTTAGTTGACCAACTTTTAGAACATAAAGATGCGAAGTTAGCCCTTCATCCTAAATATACTAAAATATTAACTTATGCTGCAGAATACTTGCATGAAAGAACGCTATCTGTAACAGAACAAAAAACTTCATTAAAGGCAAGAAGTGCAACAGCTAGTGAAAATGATACGTTTAATATGAATCATTTAGCAAACAAAACAATGAAACAGGTTAAAGAAAGTAACGATAAAAAAGAAAAAGAAGATGAAATAGAAGCGCAGATGGTGCAAAAATCGCCTGATACAAAGGAATTTAAAGCAGAGAAACCTGCTCAAGCACCGAAAGCCGCTGCACGCTCTTCATATTATTATAATCCAAGCGCAGCAGTTAATTATGCTTTAACATGGGCACTTTCTAGAAATAGTGCTTATGGAGATTGGTCTGGTAATGGAGGAGACTGTACAAACTTTGTTTCCCAAGCACTTTATGCAGGTGGTATGCGTCCGATTATTAAAGATAATCTTACGATTGATTCACCTATCATAACAGATGGTAACTATTGGTTTAGTAAAAAAGTTGAGATGTCTTTAAGATATAGAGTAAGTGCTTCATGGGTTAATGTTGAAAAATTTTATGATTTCTGGGCACCGCGTGCAAATATGGTTACAAAAACTTGGAGTCCTATGCAAGTTTATTATGGATCTTCGCCAGGGGATGTAATCCAATACCAATATGCGGGTGGCGGAACAAAATGGCATTCGTTAATGGTTACAGGTAAAGATACTTCTAAGCGAACTATTTATATAAGTCAACATAGTGGTAATAGAAAAAATGAAAACTATGCAAATATTGATAAAGACTCCAATGGTGATTCGCAATGGATAATCTTGAAATTAACAAATAACTAAAAAGAAAAGGTTGCTGATTAATTTTTCAGCAACCTTTTCTATTATTAATCAAATCAATAGTCTATAGAAATTAGAGATTAATTTTGTTGAATAAAATGGTATAATACATAGAAATCAAATATATAGTCCTACTGGAAGAACCAGCGGACATCAAACTATAAGAGCATGAACAATATTGCTCTGTAGTTTGGTGTCCGTTTTTTGTTTTTTATTAATAAAACAGATAAGGAGTGTTATTAAATATGATGCAATTAACTTTTTTGCCTGAAATTGACCGCAAAGCAACACAGGTTCGTTTAGAAATGGTTCTTGAAAATGTTCGTATTTATAGACAATTTGGGATGATTAGAAATGAAATGAAGGTCACAGCTTCAAGCGAGGTAAGATATCACGGTCCAACAAATATAGTAGGAAAGCCAGCTGAAGATATCGCTTTAGCCAATGTTGCTATGAGTGAAAGAGAAGTGAAATTACAACGTTTATCTTTTCAAATTGATAAGGCATTAAGTCGTTTTAGTAAAAATCAAAGGAATATTATTGTAAAACGATATTTAGAAGATGAAGAAGTCTTTGATTACATGGTTTATAACGAAATTGGTATGAGTGAGCGTACGTATAGACGAAATAAATCTAATGCTTTTTATAAATTAGCTTTTGCTCTTAGATTAGAAGTATATGAGGCAGAAGAAACTGGAGGCAATGAATAATGAATTTTGTTCAACCAATACGTGATCCAGAGCAAATACAGCAGTTAAAAGAGTATTTTAAGGAAAAGAGCTTACGTAATTACATTCTCTTCATTATGGGGATTAATACAGGCCTCAGAATTTCAGATATTTTGAAATTGAAAGTAGGGGATGTTAAAAGCAGTCATATATCTATGCGGGAAAAGAAAACAGGGAAACAGAAACGAATACAAATTACTACAGCACTGAAAAGAGAATTTAAATGGTTTATTGTAGAAAAAGAAGACAATGAGTATTTATTGCAAAGCAGACAAGGTAAGAATCGTCCAATTGGTCGTAGCATGGCATATAAGATATTACGAGGAGCAGCGGCAGATTTTGGGTTAGATGAAATAGGAACACATACGTTAAGAAAAACATACGGGTATCACATGTACATGCAAACGAAAAACATAGCGTTACTCATGGAGATATTCAATCACTCTTCAGAGAAAGTCACGTTACGTTATATAGGCGTAAACCAAGATGCAATGGATAAAGCAATGACTAGGTTTAAAATCTAATCATTGCTTATTTCTTTTTAAATCTAGGGGTATTGCACATGCCCATCAAGCTAAGGTTAGGTATTATTACTTTTTGTGTTTATCTTGCCAAATGAATTAATTTGTTATATTTTTCTATAATGATATTTAGTACAATATCAATAGGAGTGATAAATTGTGAAACTTAAAAAAACAAAGATAATATTGGGGGGCTTATTACTACTGATTCTCTCTACATTCTTAATGACGAAAGAGTCGAAAATAAAAGATTTTCCTGTGTTTATTTTTTCTAACCATGTTGAAGATGATAAGCCAGCAGATTATCAATATACTTTTGGTTATTTACCTTTAATGTCTATAAGGGCTAAAGGGTGGAAAAAAACGCATGAAGAAGGAGCTACTACTGTATTTGAAAAAGAAAATAGAAAAGTTATTGTTATAAAGTTTCCTGAAGAAGACGATTTTTACTTATATGAACCGAAAGATTAATGTTTAGTAGGGGTAACGTAGCATGGCCATCAAGCTAATATTTTGAAGTGTCCCCAGAACGAAATTTTCTTCGTTTTGGGGAACTACCGATTTCTTAAGTTGATGGGCATGGGGGTATTGCAGCATTTTTGAAAAAACTCACGCTAAGAGTATGCAAGATTTTATACAATTCTAGTAACAAACAAGAACCCTAAAATCGCGCTAGGATAGGAATGTATAAAAAAATGCATAGGACCATAGAAAGAAAAAAGGAGGTTCCTTTGGGAGAGTAGGGTTCCTCTTTAACCTTGCTACTGATAATGAGACGTTATGTTAACCGAGCATGTATATGTTATTCATCCAAATTTGCACAACGTTGTCTTTCCTGATGGTACAATTAAAATCACGGAGGGATATTATGGGAATTTTTTATGTAATACCACTTTTTCTTATATTTGGCACTGCAACATTTTTATTTATCAAGTCTGGTTCACCAAAAATTAAAGATAAAAACTTATCATTGATAATGATCTTTCTAGGGATAAATCTAATTACAATTCCAATGGCTTATTTGGTAGGTTCGTTTGTTTCTTATACACATGAGGCATCAACAGAATTTACATATAATAATCCACTTTATTTTTGGAAAGGATTTTTCTTTATTCAAATAATACCGCTTTTCGTACTATTTGTAGCTTTAATATGGTGGTTTATCCGTAAGGGCAAAGAAAAAATCGACACATAAAATTTTTAAATGACTTCCGCTAACGAAAATTATGTAAATAAGCTGTCCATATGGGCAGCTTATTGTATTTTTTTGCTTAGCATGATTTTTTTCTGAAATGCTGACGGTATTCTAGGGAGCAAAAAAAAAGCAACAAAATATTAAACTTTAGAAACTAAATAAAGGATAATTAAAAAAGTATATGGATTGAGATACTCTATAATTGTAATACATATTTTAAGGTTGTTAGAACACTCAAAATTTATCGTAAGAATCGCTATTTTTTTATAGTCTATTTACATAATTTATGTTATGGTTTCATATGTTAATTACTTACAATTTTTTCAGGAGGGGTGTAGTGGTTTGAAGGTAAAGAATCTAATATTATTAGCTTTTTCACTTATGTTTGTAGCAGGGGGAGCAGCAGGGTGTACTACAAAAGAAAAACAAGTAGACAGTAAAATTTCTATTGAGCAAAATAAGAAAGAAGACTATGAAGAAAACTTAGCCTATCTGATGAAAGATGTTTCTGAACAGTCCAAGGTCGTAAGTGACATATTAACAGGCCAAAAGTCAGTAGAAGAGAAGAAGAAAGAATTTGATTTAGCTTCTAAGGACTTACTTGAAACATCTGAAAAGGTTAAAAAATTAAAGCATGACGAAAAGTATAAAGATGTGCAGTTTACAATGGATACTGCTATGGGTTTACTAGATATGTCACTTAAATCAATTGGAGACGGTCTAGAATTAAAAGATAGAAAATTAATAGAAATAGGTAATGATGCAGTAGTCAAAGCTTCTAAGAAGATAGATGAAGCAAACGAGATGATGAAAGACATTAAATAGAAAGATAAATTCATACAGTGATAATTTAGTCAGAGTCTGAAATACTAGAAAATGAGTTTGAAGAAATTAGGAAAATATATGATACGAAAGGGACTACAACTTGCTTTACTCTCCATGCTATTAATAGGGGGAGTTGGTTGTGGAAGTAATGCAATAGATGAAGAACACGCTATTGTTTCGATAGAAGATGCAAAAAAGGAAGACATTTATGCAGGTAACCTACTCCAATTAAATAAAGAATTTAATACTATTATTGAAGATCTAGCTATAGCTGAGGAAAAGGGGTATAGTTCTGAGTCATCCAAAGACGAGTTTGAAGAGAAATTTAAACAAGCAAAGTCAGTTACAGCACAAATGAGAAGATTAGCACCAAGCTCAAAATATAAAGATGCTCATAAAAAGGTATCTCAAGCAACTACAGCGATAGATAAATCTTTTAATAAGCAATTAGACGCTATTAAACAAGAAGATTCAACTAAACTTAAAGAAGCTACAGACGGTATGAACGAACCATTTGACAAGTATTTAGAGGGGATAAGTGATGTAAACGATATATATTTAAAAGAGATTGAAGACATTGCTGAAACAATAGGAAAATAGGTAAAATGAACGATATTAGTAGTGCCGAATGAAATGGAAACAAATAAAAGAGTTGGAAGAATAGAAAAAGAATTCTAAAACAAAGGGGTATATGTCAATGAAACGTAAGATTTTATCTTTTGTAATAGTTCCAATGTTAATGTTAACTGGGGTGGGATGTGAGACTAAGGTTAAGAAAGATGAAGCAATGGAAGCTTCTGTTAAGCAGAATAAAAAAGAAGACTTCAGTAAGAACCTAACATATTTAATGAAAGATTTCTCTGAACAATCTAAAGAAATAGACGGTATTGTAAAAAGTAGCAAGTCAATGAAGAAAAAGTCAGAAGAATTAAAAGAAGTATCTAAACCTTATTTAGAGTTAGTGGACAAAATAAGTAAGTTAGAGTATGAAGAAGAAGATTACCCAATACAACATAATGTAGGTTTAGCGATGATTCATGTAAAAGATGGGGTGGAAATCATACAAGGCGGTTTAGATAAGGGTAAAGAATATGAAGTTGATGGTGGGATTGAAAGATTGGAGACTGCTTCTAAGTTAATAGATAAAGCAAACAAAGAATTAAAAAAATCTAAGTAACCTAACTATAAGGAGAGTGTATTATATCTACAGGCTATCCTATAATTAATGGATCCTAAAGCTTAATATATAATAAAAATACCGGTTCTAATAAGAACCGGTATTTTAAATGGTATTATTTCGAAGCACTTATTTTACTAAGTAAAATAAGTGTGTAGCCTAATTCCTATCAATAGTCCGTAGGTAACATCATAATATAACTTTTATCGTTATCAATAGTCTATATACGGTGTGCTAATGGAAGTTTATCCACTTTTACATTCGTTTTGGAACGTATCTCAAAATCTGGACTTTCTTGTTGATAATTTAATACTAAATAATTATCTTCCAATTTTAAATCAAAGATGTTTTTATAACTTATTAAAGAATTGTTTTTTTAGTAATTGTGTTTTGAAGTAATCCCAAATACTTTTAGTTATTATTGAGGGAAGCATTTTATCTATACTTGCAGTACTATAATAATGTCGGTATTTTCATATTATAACCTCCTTTTCAAAACCAAAGGAGATTGAAACATTTAAGTATAAATCTAATGATGGTACACGTAAGTTACCCCATGTATCTAAGGGATCTTGCCCATCTATAACATATCTTTCTTCAATTCTCGCTAAATAATAGTTTTCAGCACCAATGCAATTTAGCCAATAAAATAATAGTAAAATAGGTTCGCTATTTTTGTATCGTTTATGTTTTCTCCTAGTTCTTCTGGCATATTCCACTTAAAATCCGTCCAATGCCATAACAGACCGTGTGGCATTGTATTTTTTGTTTTTGCCTTATTCAGTAATTCATGCACTTTTTCTACGGATTTAGTATTAGTTAATATTTCATCCATGGATCTTAATAAATTTGAATTCCGTATAATTAAAACAACATTTACCATGTGTTTATAAACTCCTAAAGTGTTCTTTATAAAATTTCACGTACCATATGTTTAATATATTTTTATACAAAAGATAATCAAGGGAATACTGTCCCTGGAAGGAAATATCATTTAGAATTTCACACGTAATTACGTAAAACATAATCACAATCGCTACATATACCCTTATATGATTTAGTGTGTATGGTTTTCTTTTCAAATAGTTCAATTGTCTCGACATACATAAAGTGTTATTCCACTGCTTATCGAATGTACGTTTGGTGTATGGTAGTCATATACCGAAATGGAGGTGAATTAAATGATGATTAATAAAGCCTATAAGTTTCGTATCTATCCAAATAAAGCACAAGCAATTCTAATCAACAAAACGATTGGTTGTACTCGCTTTGTATTCAATCATTTCCTATCTTTATGGAGTCACGCATACAAAGAGACAGGAAAAGGTTTGACTTATGGTACATGCTCTGCCAAACTACCTGCCATGAAGAAAGAGTTTGTTTGGCTAAAAGAAGTGGATAGTATTGCGATTCAGTCGTCTGTTCGCAATCTTACGGATGCTTATACACGTTTTTTCAAAAAACAAACTAGTGCCCCGCGTTTCAAATCTAAGAAAAACAACGTACAATCTTACACCACAAAACAAACAAAAGAATACATTGCCATTGTAGGAAAAAAGATAAAGTTGCTGAAAGCACAGCGTGTTCTTTCTAGAAGAATGAAAGGCTCTTCTCGCTGGAATAAACAGCAGGTAAAAATAGCTAGAATCCATGAATACATTTTAAATGCTAGAAAAGATTACTTAGACAAAAACTCAACTGAAATCATCAAAAACCACGATGTTATCGGTATTGAGGATTTGCAAGTATCGAATATGTTAAAGAATTATAAGTTAGCAAAAGCAATTAGTGAAGTATCTTGGTCGCAATTTCGATTAATGTTAGAATACAAAGCAAAATGGTATGGCAAACAAGTCATTGTCGTATCGAAAACATTTGCTTCCAGCCAATTATGTTCTTGTTGTGGATATCAAAATAAAGACGTTAAAAATTCAAACTTACGTAAATGGGACTGCCCTTCTTGTCGTACACACCATGATAGAGATATTAACGCAAGTATCAATCTAAAGAATGAAGCGATAAGGCTTCTAACCGCAAGGACTGTGGAGATAGCCTAATAAATTAGAGTTCGATAGAACTCTTTACTTAGGAATCCCCCTCTTCTAAACGAAGTGAAAGTGGGGGTAGTTCAAAAGAAGTAAATATGAAAAAGTTAGAGAATCATCTTAGTTATTAAATAGATTCTGTCTATACTTTAAGTAGAGCCCAATTTATTAAATTTAAATAGTTTATATGTTCATATATAGAATTTTGAAGGGGGTAAATTGTAAATGATTCCAACGTCAACATATGTGGCTAAATGGGTATTAGATGACTTAACACTTGCATCAAGACCAAATCAGGGGATCAAACTAAGTACATTTAAAAAGTTAGAGAAACTTTATGTAGAATACAGAGAAATGATTGAGGGAGATACTAGCTTTGAAATCACACATTATCTGCTAGAGTTTATCAATCCACATAATCTTTTTGTAGTAAGAGAAGGTTACTATATATTTGATAATAAAACGATGAAATTTATTAAAGTATCGGACGATATTCATTTTTTAAATCAAAGCTTAGCTTATTGTAATAATGGAGTTGCAGTGGATTTAATAAACGGAAAAATGCATTTTTTAGAAGGGCATTATTATAAAGTTAAGACCTCATATGTTGATTTGTTAAAAGGAGAAACTATCCCTGTAATGGTACTAAGTCATTTAGATAATAATGTTGGAATATCAGTTCCTTTGACAATGTTTAATGAGGAAAGAACTTTTAAAATTTCAGAGAGTTATATAGTGGATCTTACCTCAAAGAATTGTAACAATGAGAGTGAATTTAATGAAAAGGGAAACGTAATACGTTTTCTAAAACCTTCTATTGTGTAGTTAAGTATATATGTTAATTAAATTCATAATGAATTTAAGAGGGTGAAAAAATTGTCTTTTGAAATGTATACAGCCTTTCGAGGTAAAGTAATTATAAAGGATGAATATAAAGGATTGGTGGAATTAATAAATACAGGAAGCTAGGAAGAAGAGAATGATTATTATACCAATTTAAAAGATAATGAATGGTCATCTATAGCCAATCTAAAGAACTACAGAGATCCAGAACATAACGTGGGACCTATCACATTATTTATGGAAGTAGCAGCACATATTATAAGGCTGGAAGTTTGGTATGGTGAGGCTGATGAACCGGAAGAATACTTTTTTATAAATAATGAATTTAAAAAGAAGCTGTAGCAGTAATTAAATATTGCTGCTTTTTATTTATTAATACACTAAAATTATTGTCGTTAGCGTTGTATATATTCATTTATAATAGAATATGGAAAATTTTACACTGCAATAATAAAGATTTTAGTATATAAGAGCTGGGAGCAGCTCTTTTTATTTTGCTCAGGGGGAGTGTGAAAGAAAAAAGTTTATGTTAGTGGCAAAGTTAAATGATCTAATAGAAAATAAAAAATTAGAATTAGTAGAACTGGTAAATAAACATGGCTTTAGTCATACGAAAGTCCTCTATTTAAGTCAGGAAATTGATAAATTAATTAACAAATAAATGATTATAAAAAAGGAACCCTATAATAGTAGGGTTCAAAGGGAACAGATACATAAAATAAATAAAGAGAATAATTTAATTATATAAGAAATTTGATACTGTGATATTGAGAAAGTGTAAAATCCTAATTAATTATTTTCGTTTGAAAAGTGATGTAATTACTATTTTAAAATTAAGAACAGAGTTAATAAATAAAGCAGTAAAACTAATTGAAATAAAAGAAGATACCAATGTTAGTAAACAGGAAGTCAATATTGCATTTAATTTATATGAAGAATTACAAAAAATAAACGAACCTAAGAAATTTAAACTTTATCCTTTTAATGAAAAGGAAGCCAGTGAATTCTCACTAGCTGATTTCTCGGAAGACGCAAAAAAAATTATTAGTTTAAGAAACTGGGTTTTAGAAGTGCTACCTTGTATAATCAGGTTGGAAATTTACCTCTAACAAGGGAGAATGACGACTTGATAGAGTATCTTAAAGATTGCTTTAATACTTATATCTCTGGGTTAGAGAACATTTGCAGTGCAACATTAGAAACAGTCATTAGGAGTAAGGATTTAAAGCTTGTAAAGGATTTGTGTAATGGGATTATTAATTCTTTAAAAGAATATTATAAAGGTTTCCCGTCAAAGGCTTTTAAAGAATTTCATAGAGTTTTAATAAATAACGTGTCTATACCAAATCATTTCAATGATATAAAAACACTTCAAAACTTTGACAATGAATTTCTCTATAAAATGCGAGTCGGTACCAATCATGTATTTACAAGTGAAGAAATGTTTCATATTCCGTTAGAATTTCGGGGAATAGTTAGCACAAATAGATACAGTATTCCTGGGGTACCATGTATCTATTTAGGAAGCTCACCTTTAACCTGCTGGGAAGAACTTAATAAACCTGATCTAAACATGGTTCAGACTTCAGTATTTAAATCAGATGATATAAGTTATATAGATTTATCTACACCACCTGTTGTTTTTATAGAGAAGATAATTAAGAAATTTGATGATTTCGGTACAATTATGAAAGAACGCTTATTTGCGGATAGGTTAAACGAACCAAATGAAGTAATTTCTTATCTAATTATTTGGCCTTTAATGGCAGCATGTTCTGTACGTGTAAAAAATACGACTGACACATTCAAACCAGAATATATTATCCCACAACTATTATTGCAGTTTATAAGATATAATGGATTTTTTGATGGCGTAAGCTACTTCTCAACTAAAGTAGATAACTAATCTGCTGCAACAGCCGTACTTTATAAAAATTTTGCCTTTCCTGTTCAAGATGGAGCAACTAAAGGTCTTTGTCCAGAACTACTAAGTAAATTTGAGGTTTCAGATGCAGTACCGTGGAATATGTTTCAGTTGTATAAGGATTCAAATCATTGTGATCTCCATGAGGGAGTTTGACAAACCTATAGATTCAAATGTTTAGGAGACTAGATGAATTTGTGATATATTTTAAAAGTAGTGCACAAGTGCAAAATCACAAAAAAGATCACCTGTTAAATTTTATAGGTGGTCTTTTCATGTTTATTAAATATTCTTTTGATTGAAATAGTGCAGAGGCTTATTCTTATTTTCAATAGATAAAATTACATGAAAGTAAAAAAGTGGAGAATTATTTGTCTAAATATATAGAATTTTTAACAAAATTTCATAATTATGTTATATAATGATGTTAACAAACTATATTTTAGGCATTACCCCCGATTGTGTAGAATAAATAATTTTTCGATGAGCTAAAGTATTTTGCTAAAAGAACTTGTAGCGGGGCCTGCTACAGGTTCTTTTATTTTTTTAGTAAAGCAAAATAAGAAAAAAGGAGGGAATACAAGTATGACAAGAAATTTTAAGAAAGCAGCACTTAATTCGTTAGATGGGAAGTGGGGAGTAGGTATAGGAGTATCAGCTTTATTCTATTTTGTACCAACCTTAAGCGCATCAGCAATCGCCACTTTCATGTATTTAATATTTGCACTGTTTATCGGGATAATTGGCCCGGATGTGTTATTTATTTATTCAATTGGTGGGGAACCACAAGTAGATCCAACAGCACTTGCTGTACTTATTCTAAGTTATATTGGTTTAGGTGGGGTTTGTTTCCTAATTTATAGTCTCATACAAGGTATCTTCAATTATGGATATTCTGTTTTTACTTTACACTTAGGGAAAAAAGAAGATGCTAAGGTAGACGATGTATTTTCGGGATTTAAAAAGAAGAATGTGTTTAAATCAATGAAATTGGGGCTGTTGCAAGCTATTTTTCTTTTTTTATGGAGTCTCTTATTAATTGTTCCAGGTATTATTAAATATTTTTCTTATTCCATGTCGTATTACATATTAGTAGAGAATCCTGATTATTCAGCAAGTGAAGCATTGAGAGAAAGTAAAAGAATAATGAAAGGACAAAAGCTAAAGTTATTTGTTCTTTGGTTAACATTTATTGGTTGGTTTTTATTAGCCGCATTTATAGGAATGTTTACATTTAACCTATCATTTATTTTCATTTCTCCTTATTACAACACAACTGTCTCACATTTTTACTTAGAATTAATTAAAAAACAGGATGTTGGAGAAACGAAAGTAAGTATATAGATAGGAAGAAATTATGTTTAAGGTGAAGTATATACCTTGTGGATAGTGGATATGCGATTAAGCATATCCACTTTTTAATATTATATTAAAGGACTTAAGCTGCTGGATATATTATGTTTATTATGATTTGAGCATGGATACCGCAAACATGTTACAAGTTAGAGTGAATAGGGTAAGGAAAACGTAAACGTGTTGCAAGCCAAATGAAATGGAGTAAGGACTATAAACAAAACATGTTATTGTTGGGTTGAAATAAAGTTTGATTATACATGCTTTGGAAATCTTTATTAAATGAGCACTAAAAAGAATCCAATTTGAAAAAGATTAATCAAAATGAAATGTTATTAAAATATAAAAATAATCAATTATAAAAGTGATTTTGAACGTAAGGAATTTGTAAGGAAGAGGTAAGAAAAAAGAGATTTTCATTGTATATGATTAAAATGTAAAGAAGAGTGAGAGGAGAAAAAATACTATATATTTCTATACAAAGTTTAATAGATTATATAAAAGAACAAGACAAACTTAATAGACACCTATTAGAAAAAATTGAAGAGATGGAGAAAGAACGAAAAAGTGATAGAGAAATTCTAGAACGTATGGAACATCAACTTACCCGACAAGAAAACCGAGAAAATGAGAGAGATAAAATGTTGATGGAAAATATACGAAGTATTCAACAGCTTGCAATTACAAAACAAAAAGGCTCACTTCTATATAACAAGGAGTGAGTTTTTTGTTTGCTACCGACAATGATACGTTATGTTAACTTCATATGAATATGATATACAGAAAAATACTCATAACAAGTCATCTCTTGAAAGTGGTAAAATTAAGTAATTAGAAGTTGTCATGTTTGTACTTGCTTAAAAAATCGTATTCTTTGCCATTATATTTGTTCTTAACCTCTTGTTAAACGCATACTTTTCAAAGACCAAATATCCCATTCACAGTTTACTGTACATTTTCTTGGTACAAACATTTGTAGTAAGCATTTTGGCATATTTAGCTCTAAAACATGTACATCCTTTCTTAGAACAATCAAAGGTAGTTACTGCTTATTTTAAGTAAAAGGAGTGGAAAATATGGCGAAAATAAAAAATAGTATACCAAAGGGGGATAAGACTTTAGACATAAAACTAATACAAGATGGCTGGACTCCAATGAAAGAACCTAAAAATTTTATCAACACTCTTTTGCTGTCCGTTCCTTTTATGATTATTAATACACTCATTTCAATAGGGATAATCAATATTTTTTCCGATATATCTTTACATGAGTTTGGATTAACAGAAGAGGGAGTATTCATAACTATCGATTTAATATCCCTACTTCTCATTGTTTTTCTTGTAATCCTTCATGAGTTAATTCATTTAATCTTTATACCTAATTTCATAAAATCAGAAAAAACATGGATTGGACTCACTCTCTTTGGAGGATTTGTTGCAACAGAAGAAGAGATTTCAAAACTAAGATTTGTATTTATTACAATTGCTCCTTTTTTTATCATTTCGATCCTAACACCACTTCTATTTAGTATTTTCGGTGCATTGACAACAAATTTAAAATGTTTAATATTGTTGAATTCAATGGGATCATCAGTAGATATGCTTACACTTCTACTAATACTAAAACAAGTGCCTCCAAATGGTATTTTAAGAAATAACGGATTGAGAACATACTGGAAATGCACAAAAGTTAAAGCTCAAACACTTAAATTATAATGGCATAAAAGACTTTTACGAGACCATATATATTATTTTCTGTTTAACTTCTGAGAACGATAATTATGTATCTAGAAAAAGCCCCTTCAACAAGTAAACTGAAGGGGCTTTTTCTAGATACATTGAATACCGATAAGTGGTGTTATGTTAATCGACATACATACTATATGCAAGGGATAAAAGTTATAAAATAGAGATGATTTTCATATCGTATGAAAAGGGATTGGAGCTATGAAATTTGGAGGTGAATTATGTTAAATGAAGAAAGATGGAAAGGTCTTATACCAGATGAATATTTGAGTGCTTCTGCATTAGATCCAAATTTGATTGGTCCTACATTACCACCTATTCCACCTTTTACTTTTCCAACAGGACCAACGGGATCAACAGGGCCAACAGGACCAACAGGACCAACGGGATCAACAGGACCATTTGCCACTAATACCAATGCCTTTATAGTAAATTTTACTACTACAGCTCTTATCCCTCAAGGTACAGGAATACCATTAGATACTAATTTAATATTGACACCAGGAATATCACATACACCTGGCTCTAGTGTTATAAATTTAGATGCTGGTACTTATTTAGTTGAATATAATACTGTATCGCAAGCTCCAACAGGTAATTTTGTATCTACTAGAGCCCTTCTTAATGGTTCTACTATTACTGGAGCTATTGTTGTTAGTCCGCAAGTAGCTTCTGGAACATTTCAATCCTTAAGTTCAGGATTTCTTGTTATAGCACCTAATCCAGTTAATACTTTGGAAATTGCTGCTGATTCTTTAGGAGGGAACATTTATAATTCGCAGTTTGCAAGTATTCCAAATGTATCTGTAAGAATTGTTAGATTAAGCTAATAATTCGCTTATTTACTTGATTTTGAATGTATAATTTTGTTATATAAATTGAGGTTATTAGGGGAATTAGTGAGAAGTCAATAATTTAGGGGGGGATGAATGTAAACAAATATTTAAAAGTTTACTTTCAGGAATAACAAAAAAAGAGTCCTATATTAAGAGGACTTTTTTTTCTATTTCCCTTATTTTTTTCCGCAACTGTTTGCCAAGTGAACATGCTCATTAAAAATTTTGTTGTTAATTTGTTTTTCATATTTTTTTAATGTTTCATTTATTTTACTACCAGTTTTACTTTCGAAACTTTTCTCTAGCTCTGATGCTATATCTCTTGTATTTGTTTGTAAATCGTGAAATATCCCTATGTTTTTTTGAAGAGCATATGTATCTTCTTTTATAATATCTATTGATTTAAACTCTACCTCTGTTTTTAACATCATACGCTGCATTTCTTTTTCAATTTGTTTTTTAGCAGCTTGTAATTCATCAACAACCTGATTTGCTAAATCTCCTGCAGCATTTTCGATTTGTTTTTCTATCTTTTTAATTTCTCCCATAAAATCGATCATATAATTATCCCCTTATTTAATTTGAAAATTTGATGCTAATTGGTTGTCTTTATCTCTTAGTGAATTTGCTGCATCACTAATATCATCTCCGAATCGGCTTAAACTCTTTTGTTCTTTTTTTAAAAGATGGATTAATTCTTCTGCTAGGTTTGCGTCATGGAAATAGTCATTTCCACCTTTTCTAATTTTAGCAATTTGTGAGATGGCTTCATCTACTTCGTGTTCTTCTAATAAATGATATCTTCCACCTGGCCCTGTTTCATGTTTTAATTGATTTTTTAACTTTTGAACTGCTTCAGCTTCGTTTCTTTGAAATTCTTCTATATTTTTTGCGATATCTGATAATCGATTGCTGAGTGTTTGAATTTTTTTTGCTTGTTTTATAATATCTTCAGGTTCTAATTTTAATATGGGGCTTCCATTTGAATGAAAGGATCCCTTAAATGTATCTCTGCCGTGTCCGTCCATAGTTAAACGTGTAAAAAGTCCTTGTTTTGTATCGTTCTGTCTCACTGTGTATTGCTTACCAATTAGAGGTGCACCGAATTGAGTGTGGTTACCAATTGGGTCATTCTCATGTGTATAATCCGTAGCCTTATTTTCCATTTCCCCTTTATCTACTCGTTTTTTTGCTTCAGGACTTAGTAAACCATAGGGATTTGGTGCTGCCCATGTAGTTGCATAAAAATTCCGTTCCGAAGCAACATAATCAGCTTCTGCGCCTCCTTTACTATGTCCTGTAGCGTGCACATAAGTTGGCTGATATGTTTTATTTACTTTATCTACCCATTCCAATCCTGTATTAAAAGATGTTGCAGAATCCGGTTTTATTGTTTGACTATTACTTGGAGTAATTACTTTAGAATGTGTTTTAATTCCAAACGTAATCTGATCGATATCTGTTTCGAAATCTGCTGATTGCTTAGGCTCTGTTCCACGAAATGCAAATATTATAGTTTCATAGTGAGTTTTATTTTTTTTATAATCCTTTGCTGGTACCACTGCAATAGCTTGTAATCCATTTTTTACTTTCTCCTTGTCTGCATCTATGAATTCTATGATTCTCCAGGCTTGACCATTAGCCCCCTCTATTTTCTTACCTTTTTCTAAAAATTCATCTTTATAAACTTTACTTGAAAGCTCGAAATAATCTTCATCTGTTGCAATTGGGTTCTTTTCAAATTCATTCACATGTCTCAACTCATTTCATGGTATATTTTAACTATATTCAAATGTAAGGGGATTTCTTATGAACAAGAAATTGGTAATTTTTGCATCCATTATTTGTATTATAGCAGGAGGATATTTTACAATGGAATACTTAAAACAAAAAGAAAAAGAAGAACAATTTTGGAAACGACAAGAAGCAAGAGTGGAAAAGTATATTCGTTATAATATTAAGGATGTGAAATCTATTACATTCACAAATAATGAAGTTGATCCAATGGGGGTTCCTTCTGTAGACGGATATATAAATGGTAATAAGAAATTAGATTTCTCAGCTAGTATTAGCACAACAAAAGATTTTGAAGATAAGTTTTCATGTTCTGGAGAACTATATGATAATTATGTTAAAAAACCTGAAAAATCCGTATCTGAAATTGAAAAAGAAGAGAAGGAAAAGAAATAAAAGTAGTCTTTGCACTACTCTTCTCTATCCCATTTTAAGAAGAATACATTGGTAGGCTTTTTATAAGGAGATTTCCAATGAAGAAAGTAATGATTTTGGTTGTATCTGTTATAGTGCTCATAGCAGGAGGATATTTTACAATGGAATACTTAAAACAAAAAGAAAAAGAAGAAAAGTTTTGGAAGGCACAAGAGGCAAGAGTAGAAAAGTATATTCATTACAATATTCAAGATGTAAAATCGATTACATTTAAAGAACACAGTGTAAGTCCAATGGGTGTTCCCAGATTAAAAGGTTATATAAACAATAATGAAGAATTGTATTTTATAGCTTATATTAGTACTACAGAAAATTTCGAAGATGATTTCACACGTTCTGGAGAACTTGGAAAACTAATAAAAAACCCTAAAAAATCAGTATCTGAAATTGAAAAGGAGGAGAAAGAAAAACAACAAGAGTAGTCTTTGTACTACTCTTTTCTTCTCTGTCTCATTTTAAGAAGAATCCATTGGTAGGTTTTTTATAAGGAGATTTTCAATGAAGAAAATAATCATTTGGGTTGTATCTGTTATAGTGCTCATAGCAGGAGGGTATTTTACTATGGAATACTTAAAACAAAAAGAAAAAGAAGAAAAGTTTTGGAAGGCACAAGAGGCACGAGTAGAAAAGTATATTCAGTACAATATTCAAGATGTAAAATCTATTACGTTTACAAAAAAAGATGTAAGTCCTATGGGCGTTCCTTCTGTAGAAGGATATATAAATAATGATAAGGAATTATGGTTTGATGCAAGTATAAGTACTACAGATAATTTCGAGGATAAATTTGGTTGTTCCGGAAAATTAGATAAAATGATAAAAAAACCAGCAAAATCGGTATCTGAAATTGAAAAAGAAGCGAAAGAAAAAAATCAAGAGTAGTTCTTGCAACTACTCTTCTCTATCCCATTTTAAGAAGAATGCAATGGTAATTTTTTTATAAGGGGAATTTCTAATGAAGAAAGTAATGATTTTGGTTGTATCTGTTGTAGTGCTCATAGCAGGAGGATATTTTACTATGGAATACTTAAAACAAAAAGAAGAAGAGGAAAAGTTTTGGAAAGTACAAGAAGTACGAGTAGAAAAGTATATTCGTTATAATATTCAGGATGTAAAATCTACCACATTTACAGAACATAAAGTAAATCCAATGGGTATTCCTTATATAAAAGGATATATAAATGACGATAAGGAATTGTGGTTTAATGCTAGTATAAGTACTACAGAAAACTTTGAAGATAAATTCTCGCGTTCTGGAGAACTTGGAAAACTAATAAAAGACCCTGAAAAATCAGTATCTGAAATTGAAAAAGAAGAGAAGGAAAAGAAACAAGAGTAGTCTTTGCGATTACTCTTGTTTTTTATTATAGAAAAATAAAATATTTGAAAGTTTTTAACAATGGATTATAATATATTTAGTAAAATTAACCAAATTCGTATTTTACTCATTATGTACTAAAGGGGAGATAAAAATGGCAGGACAAATTCGTATGTCACCAGAAGAGCTTAAATCGAAAGCGACTCGATATGGACAAGGTGCAAATCAAATTGAGGACATTTTACGTCAACTACAAAACTTACAAAATGAATTAAGAGGAGAATGGGAAGGCCGTGCATTTGAAGGTTTTGACCAACAGTTCAATGAATTAAAGCCAAAAGTACAAAACTTCGCACAGCTATTACAAGAAATTAATATGCAGCTTAATAAAACTGCAGAGGCTGTTGCTTCTCATGATGAAGAATTATCACGTAATTTCGGTTTGAAATAAGAAATGTTATCATTTTTACATAAAATTCTTGGAAAATGATAGAAAGTAGACTAGTATTCAAAAGTTTACTTTCTATAAAATGAAAAGAGTCCTATTAATTTAGGACTCTTTTTTAGTTTAAATAGGGTTAATATTACTTGTTTTTTTAGTGAAAATAAAATAAGTGATCAATATTATGCTAATTATATAATGTAGTGTGACTATCCAAAAATCACGAGTAATAAATGTTACTGTTATAGTTAGAGAAAGATTTGTTAAAGCAAATAACAAATATAAACTTGTTTCTTTTTTATCCCATTTTTTTCTGTTAATAAGGATATAAATAAATCCTATTAGAGGAAGAATAAAGCAAAGAAAAAAGATTAATTTGTCTTTAAAACTCCAAGTTGTTAAAGTTTTGAGTTTCATTTAAGTTTCCTTTCTATTATTATTTTTCGAATATTCTATACATATTTTACCACAAATAGTTAATTTAATATTGACTTGGGAATTGAAAACAAAAGTAAACTAATATCTAAAAGTTTACTTTCAAATCATGAAAAACTAAAAGCACTTTTGATAGTTTCAGAAGTGCTTTTCAAGATGATATTAATAGATGTGTTTAAAAGTATGATCTTAGTACAAAGGAAATATTAACGATTAGTAAACTGCATCAGTATATCTTCAGTATGCTCTGCATTTAAGTGATAAATAGTAGTATCTCCTATATGTCGAATATATGATTCGTTTTTATGTCCTTCTACATTGAAAGTCAATATTTCAAATGTAATCTTTTCTTTATTATCTAATGAAAATTCAATAATACGTTGAGAAAGATTAGAAGAGTTTTCGGAAAGCTTTTTTTTCCAAAAAGTTGTTTTTGATACAACTGTTTTTGAACTAATTAGTTTTTGAAATACATTTTTTGCATCTTGACCATAATCTTTAATAGTACCTTTAGCAACCGAATTTGTTTCTAAATATTTTACCTTTGAAATCATATCAGGAGTTAGTTTTATTTTATCTTTAGGTTCTACTAAAAAAAAATATATACATATACTTATGAATGTAAATACTAGTCCTTATAATATTTTTAAACTTCGCATAATGGTTACCTCAATTTTTAAAAAAATATATTTTTATTATTATATATTATTTTAATACTTATAAAAATAAAACTTGGATGTTTAAAGGGTTTTTCATTACGATACATTGTTGTACTTGCAATGATATTGAAAGTAAACTTCTATTCAAAAGTTCCCTTTTATGTTTTAGGTCTAAAGAAAGAGGATAGCCCCTCTATTCACCCAGCCTATAACCTTCTTACTCTCTCTATATAGGGCTAAAAGCTTCGCAAGGAAAACGAGCCAAACCTCAACCTGAAGTACCAGCAAAATGCGATAACCAATCAAGTATAAGATAGACATCATGAATTTTATAAGATGAGTGTAAACAAGTATACAAGCCAAAGTATTAGATTCGAATATAGATAATTATATTAAATTTCGAAAATAAGGAGATGAATTGTTTTGAACTCATATTTTTCAAAACAAAGATGCTGTCGTAGACTTTTTCCTGCTTTTCCACCTGCTGTCCCTCCAATTCCAGAACCCCAAGGACCACTAACGATCATGACATGGAACATCTATTTTGGAACTATCTTAACACCTTTAGTAGGAACCACTCCAGAGCAACTCCCACAACGTGTTACTGAGGTCTTTACACTGTTTCAAGCAACAAATTTTCCGGTACGAGCAGGGGCTATTGCTGATCAAATTGCAAGAAAAATCCCAGATATAATAGGTCTTCAAGAAGCAGCAATATGGCAACTTTTGTTACCTCAAAATTCTGAAGTAGCAGTAGAGTATGATTTTGTTTCGATCCTTCTCAAGGAGTTAGAAAAAAGGGGATTGCATTATGAAGTTTTAGCAATAGTAAACACTACGGATGCTACGTTACCTAGTAGCACCGGCTTCAACGTTCGATTTGTAGATCGAGATGCGATTTTGGTGCGAAAAAATTCAGGACTTAAGTTCTCAAATATACAAACAAAGATTTTTGAAGCTTTTCTTCCCGTTCCAGTTGGCGGTAATGTTGAAAAACTCCTATTTGGTTTTATATCTGTTGATGTCGAAATATCCGGAAAGAAATTTAGACTCGTAAATACTCATTTACAACCCATTACACCTGGAATTCCCCAAACACTTCCAATACAACTGGCTCAAGCTCGTGAACTTTTAACTGGCCCGGGAGCGACTGATCTTCCCTTAGTATTCATAGGGGATTTCAACTCAAATTCTAACGGCAGTGGACCATCTTACAATCTTTTGATAAATGCAGGATTTAAAGATACATGGACTATCGCAGGAAAAGGCAATGGATTAACATGTTGCCAAGATGCTAATGTATTAAATTTGATCTCGCAACTATTTGTTAGAATAGACTTAATTCTCTTTCGAGGCAATTTCAAAGTTGAAAAAGTGGACGTTGTAGGAGAAGAGCAAGAGGATCGCACACCAACGGCACTATGGCCTTCTGACCATGCAGGAGTTGTGGCTAGCTTGATTCCTCCTTCCTAAAGAAAGGACTATATTAAAAGACTTTAATAAATAAAGGATACAGTCAGAGAAATATAAATAACGATAAGCTGCTAACCCCATAAAACAGATGATCTATCTGATAGTGTTTTATATGGTCCCCCAACTATAGACGGTAATATTGTGATGGGATCTATCATAATTTATTTAATTTACTATCGATAACGACAATTATGTAAATAAGCTGCCCATATGGGCAGCTTATTGTTTTTGTTTAACATATTTTTTTCGAAATGCTGACGGTACCCCATCGCCATCAAGCTAATATTTTGAGACACCCCCAAAACGATATTTTTATTTTTCTACAGTTACTTATGGAAATTCAGCTTATTGCCTTTCGTTTTGGGGAACAATTTATTTCTTAAGTTGTTGGGCATGTGGTACTGCTCCTTTTAATTTTTATAACATATACTTGCTCTAGGCTGATTTCAACAATAATCTTCTAATATATGTTTCTCCATAACTAGACTCCTTATGTGAAAATTTATCACTACTAGCCCAAAAAAACATTTATCTCAAATCATATACCGATTTACAGTTTGATACGTAAATAATACAACTAGCTCTTTTCAGTTCCAATTGCTTACCTCCTTCTGAATTAACTCTCGATGTTAATTAGAAATATAACGAATTGTTTTTCCAACCGACTTTCTTACACACAATCCCTAGGATTAACTTCCTGTACTAGTGAATGCACTTAATCCATATTTCCAGAAACGATAAGAAATGAAACATAGTATAATAGCAACAAGTGGTGTACACAAAGATACCCATTTATACCCCTTATCGAAGAAAAAGGCAGCTGGATAAAAGGATGTGAAACTGTAAGGAATAATAAACGTTAAGATAAATGCGATAACTTTATTATAAATTGTAATCGGATACCGTGAAAAATCACTTAAATTGAATACTGCTGATACAACAGGGAGACTATCTGTCATCCAAAAAGAAAATGTTATAAAAAATAAATTTAATGCAACAAAGATAAGACCACTTGAAATAATCATTATGATGAGTATTAGTACATTTCCCAATGAAATTGCAATATCTAGATTACTAATGGAATAATAAAGAACCATTCCCCCTATTATTAGTTGCCCTATTCCATCTTGTTGAACACGCTCCGCTATAATTTGGAACAGCGGGTTAATAGGACGGATTAGCAAACGATCTAAATTTCCTGTCCGAATGTATTGCCATCCAATCGTCCATAAATTATCAAAGAAAATGTGATGGATTGCCCTCCCTGCAAACGCAATACCGTAGATTAAGAGAATTTGATAAAAATTCCACCCTTTCAAAGTCTCAATATGATCGAATACAACTTTTAAAAAAAAGATAGCGGCAAATTGTTGAATGAAGACTGAAGAAATTCCTATTAAAAAGTCTACTTTATATTCCATCATAACTTTTAAGTGTTGTTTAAAATAGACAATGTATAAGAATGAGTATCGTTTTAGAGTTTGCAACAACTCATTCACCCCCCAAATATTGTGATTTTTCGGATTGCTAAAGTCCATAAAAATCTAACAAGTACTGTAATAAAGATTAACCATATGAATTGTGTCACAATTGCAGTATAAGCCTGGGTACCTGAAATAGAACCTGTATAAATAGAAACAGGTATATAGACCATAGACTGAAAAGGCAAAAACATACTAATTTTTTGAAACCATTGTGGATAAAGCGTTAATGGTACAAGTGCTCCGGAACAAAATTGAAGAACAGACTCTCGTAGAAGTCGAAGTCCCCATATATTAACGGTCCAAAAAGCTAATATACCAATAACAAGATCTAGTTGAGTTCCAATTAAAATCCCTAAAACTACACTTACCATAAATAATAGAAAAGACTCTATTGATTGTGGTAGTTGAATTCCTACAAACCAGACGGCAAACAGTAGCATAGGGAACGTTGTACGCATAGAATTAGAAATTTTTTGCCCTATATCCATCGCTACAAGTTTATCTAACAAATGATATGGCTTCATAAGTTCCAATGCTATATCACCTTGTTTAATCATTCTCGCTAAATTGGTTCCTACTCCAGATACGTATTGTTCCAATAACAAAGCTATAACCATATAAGTTAGCATATTAGATAGTGAAAGTGCTCCAACAGTCTCTTTATTCTCGTATACAGCAGTCCAAAAATAATACAACGTACATAATTTAACGATAATTGCAAATGTACCCGTCCAATACCACGCTGCATATGAGGTATCTAGCTTTATCTGCACTTTAAGCATTTCCCAATATTTTCTCAAGGGATTCCTCACCTCCATGCTGATAAAGATCTTTAATAATTGTCTCTAATTTAGGGTTTGAAATCGTCAAATCTGATATTTTATTGTGCCTTGCAAGTTCGGAAAGCACAAATTCCGATGAAACTGTCTTTGTGTGAAAACTTAACTCTACGCGAGATTCATTTTCTGCTTCATTCTTCTGTACCACTATGTAATTTTGTAATGATACAGGAATCTCAAACATTGTGTGCTCTTCTAATTCTAAAGATAGGATGCGGTTATAAGAAAAACGATCTTTTAGATCTTGTAAGTCCCCATCATAAATAATAGATCCTTTATCAATAATAATAATTCGCTGGCAAAGCTCTTCTATGTCCTGCATATCATGAGTAGTTAATACAACTGTTGCGTCCAATTTCTTATTCATTTCCTTAATAAAACTACGTATCTTTTCCTTTACATCAATATCTAAACCAATTGTAGGTTCATCTAGGAATACAACAGAAGGTTGATGAAGAAAAGCAGCAGCCAACTCACAACGCATTTTTTGTCCGAGTGATAGCTGACGAACAGGTAATGGCAATAAAGTTCCGAGATCCAGTACATCTTCAAATAAATGCAACATTTCCTGATATTTTGTTTCTGGAATCTCATAAACATGTTTTAATAGCTCGAAAGACTCCCGCACCGGTATATCCCAAGCAAGTTGTGTCCGTTGTCCAAAAACAGCTCCAATATTTTTAGCATTTTCCTGCCTATTTTTGTATGGAATAATTCCATTTACCTTAATTTCACCTGTATCTGGGGTTAAAATTCCACACAGCATCTTAATAGTGGTTGACTTTCCAGCACCGTTAAATCCGATATATCCAACCATTTCTCCTTTTTTAACAGAAAAAGCAATCGGTTGCACTGCCTGCTTATCATAATATTTCCGTTTTATTAAAGCTTTTATTGCACCCATTAAACCTGGCTCTCGCTCTAAAATCTTATAACTTTTCGTAACATTCTTTACTTCAATCATTTATAAGTCCCCTACTTCCCCTTTTACAAATATTAGCCGTTATACAGCTAAAGTATGATAGTAATTAAATACCTTCACCCTACTACACCTGTCTCCCATAAAATAAAGATTAATTGTAGATTATAAACTAACATCCCTTTTTAACGAAAGCGTTTGCATTAATGGAAACTAGTATAATTTTACAGGAGCATTTAAATATAATCAACAGATTTAAGTGTGTGGAAACAAACCACACGCAAGACCTTTTTTCTTTGACCTAATATTTTTTATGTAATTTTTCAAGTCTCTTCCATATCGACCTTTTTCCCATAATTAATTCTCCATATGCTTTTTTTTCTCGAATAGAGTAAACATCAAGTAACTCTAAAATATACAATAAAAATAGTAGGTGGGGAGTATTTGACGCTGACACGAAAAGCGTTTTCCCTATCGGCATCAAGTTAAAAAACTAATTATCCCACAAAACACAAAATCGAGCTGAATTCACATAAATAACTGTAGAGAGATAAAAATTTCATTCTGGGGGTACTATAAAATTTTAGGTTGATGGTCATGGGGTACCGCCAGAATTTCGAAAAAAACCACGCTTAGAAAAAAAGTATAATCAGCTGCCCATATGGACAGCTGATTTACATAATTCTCGTTATCGGTAGCTGTTGCTTTAAAAGGAAAAAGAGGATTTACAATGAAGAAATATGCCAAATTACAGGTGTGAGTCAGGGCGCCCTGTATCGTAGATTAAGAGAACTTGAATAAATCACAAATACCTCTCTTGTCCAGTTTAGTTAGATTTATTAGTCAGTTATTGTTTTAATTAGTCTCCTGTTTTAAAGATCTAAATGCAAATGCACCTGAAATGATTTGTAAAACCACTGGAATGAATAAAATAAATAAACCTAAAAACAATGAAATTATACTTAATACAATCATGCAAATACCATAAGTTTTATTATTTATTTTATTAACACAACAAGCTAATACTAATAGGCCTATTTGAATAATTAAGGCGATGCTAGAAGTAATGATAATATATTCTCCAATACCTCCAGAACTAGTATTAGAACTTGTGTAAGAAATACAACCAATTACAATAAATAAAGAAAGTAAGAGTCCTAAGATTCCTCCGATTAAGCCGATTACAAATTCTAAAGTGCGTTTCAAATTACAATACCACCCTTCAAAAATATTATTTATATTAGCCCTTATTTACCATGATTTTGGAATTGCTAAATATTTTATTTAGATTCTTGCTTTAAAGGTCGAAACGCAAATCCACCAGAAATAATTTGAAGAATTACTGGAATAAATAAAAGGAATAATGACATAACCAATGTTACTAATGGAAGTAATATCATACAAAGTCCGTAGACTATATTGTTAATCTTATTTACTGAACATGCTAAAACTAACAGCCCTATTTGAATAATTAATAAAATAGAGTAATAAGTTAAAGCTTTATAATCAATATCACCATCCAAAACAGTAATAGCTAACATCAATATAATAAGAGAACCTATAACCCCAAAAATACCACCAATTAAACCCAGTATAAATTCAGGTGTTCTTTTCATTTCTAATACCTCCCTAACTATTAATATATTATGTATTTAACGTCCGTTTATCTATATTATCAAATGTAATTTGGAAATACTATGCATAAATGTATTGGGTTTAATATTAGATGTAGCTCTGTTTCACAATAGGGGTCCCGCCACACATCCATCAACTTAAGGTATATTTTTATACAAAATGCGGTCTTTCCATATAGTTTTTTATTATCTTTTATAGATT
>NZ_JAEHCA010000032.1:0-48493 GCF_016483345.1 Bacillus cereus group sp. N24 | reverse complement strand
GTCTCGTGGGCTCGGAGATGTGTATAAGAGACAGATTCTCTATAATAATATTTGAATTTTTTGTGAAATTAAATGAAGTTTTTATTCTTCTTTTAATACATAATGTTACAAAATAGAGTTATTGTATTTACTTTATGTTTATAGGAGATTAAAAATATTAATAAATGTACCAATTTATGAGAGATATTAATATATTAATTAGCGATTTGTTCGTTTATCCCTATATTGCTATTATATTAGCGTAAACAATATATTGGGGGGATAAGAATGAATTTGAAATTAACATCTAAATTAGAAAGATTAAGAAAAAGTAAAAAAGGAATTGGTGCTTGTGTTTTAGCTGCAGGGGTGGCAGCAATTACAATGATTCCTCAAAGTACATATGCACATGGGTTTGTTGAAAAACCAAGTAGTCGTGCTGCTTTATGTAGTCAGAATTATGGAGCATTAAATTTAAATTGTGGAAATGTAATGTACGAACCTCAAAGTTTAGAAGCACCTAAAGGATTCCCAGAAGGTGGACCAATTGATGGGAAAATTGCTTCGGCAGGAGGATTGTTTGGAGGAACTCTTGACCAACAAACATCAAGTCGCTGGTTCAAAAACACAATTAAGGGTGGAGCAAATACATTTACATGGAAATATACAGCGGCACATTCTACAAGCAAATGGCATTATTACATTACAAAAAAGGGGTGGGATCCTAATAAACCATTAACACGTGCTGAATTAGAACCAATTGGAACTGTGAAACATGATGGTTCGGCCGCATCAAATAATTTAGCACATACAATTAATGTACCAACTGATCGTAATGGTTATCATGTTATTTTAGCTGTATGGGATGTAGCAGATACGTCAAATGCGTTTTATAATGTAATTGATGTAAATTTAGTAAATAATGAAACTCCCGATACAGTAGCTCCAAGTCAACCAACTGGATTAAATGCGTCTAAAGTCTCTGCCAATAGTGTTGAAATAACATGGAAGGCCTCTACTGATAATATAGGTGTAAAAGAATATCAAGTGTTACGCAATGGAGAAGTAATTGATACGGTACCAGGTACAACTTTTATCGATAAAAAACTAAAAGCAGATACGGAATATACCTATACAATAAAGGCATTAGACTCTGCTGGAAACATATCAAAAGAAAGTGAAAAAATAAAGGTTAAGACAACAAATGCAACCCCAGATATAGAGGCTCCGACTCAACCAAAAGGATTACATAGTATGGGTACAACAGCGACAACTGTTGATTTGATGTGGAGTCCATCTGAAGATAATGTAGGTGTTGACCATTATATTGTATATAGAGAAAGCGCTGGGGTTATGAATAAAATTGGGACAGCGGATAATACATCCTTTATGGATAAAAATTTGAAGGCTAATACATCGTACAAATATGTAGTGACGGCGGTTGATTTAGTTGGAAATGAATCTAGTAGAAGTGATGTTTTGAATGTAACTACAAAGTCAGAGGATTCCATATATGAAAAATGGGATGCAAGAAAAGCATATACTAAAGGTGATAGAGTTGTATATGAGGGAAAAGTATATGAAGCGGTTCAAGATCATCAAGGAAATGGCGACTCAAATTGGATTTTTGCCCTATCGCTTTGGAAGCCAGTTTTGAATAAATGATAAGCGGAAAAAGGTAGTTAACATTTCAGCACTTCTTTTTGAAAATTAAGGGTCGTTCCAAATATGGATTATCTAATGGTTTAAATGATATGTGAATAAATTTAATCACCATCTTAATGTTTACGAAATGAAATCAAGAAAGAATCCCAATGGTATTCCATCAAAAAGGAATTCCATTGGGATTCTTTATTTTCTAATTTGTAATGGCGTATATTTTCACTGTAAATTTGTTAGTGGCACCAATTGGACTTGCAATATAATATTTAGTATTCGTGTAAGCTTCGGTCCTAGATCCATGTGAAATATTTTTCCAACGAGTAGAATCTGTACCTAGGGAAACATCAATCATTACATTGAAAGAAATAGTAGAAGGATGATCTTTTTCTGAAGGCTCAATAATCCATTTTAATTCCTTAGTACCTACAGGTAAACTATCAATTTTAAAGTTTTGACTGGATCGATTTTGTTGTCCGGATAAAGGACTAGATTCGGATGAAATTTGCGAAATTAATAGTTCTTTTTCATTTGAATGTGTACCATTTAATTTAATGATACTATCAATTAAACCTGGTCCAGGAAAATCAGCTGCGATAATACCAGCATGTTTTATTTCACCTTGATGCAAGAGTTCGGTCCCAAGTGTATTCATCCCACCATAATATACTTGCCCATTTCTATCGCGAGGGAAATCACTCCACTCATTAGTGAAATTCGTTTGAATCAACTTAGGACTACTATCAGTATTTCTATTCTCTTTTCCGCTTGCAACAAACCAAGGATATACATTATTTAAAAATGCTGCTGCACCACCTGTACCACTAAAATGGTTGAGATATATTTTTCCGTTATTAAAGTTAGTATTTGCGTTGTGTAGATGTGTTTTTACTGCATTCCATTTTCCATATATTTCGTCTGGACCGCTTCCAATTTCAAATTTATCTTGTATATTCAAACTTTCGTAATCAATACCGTACAATTGAGAGGAAGTAAAGTTTTGTAAGATTACAATTTTACCCCGGATATCTCCTAAAGTAGGGTTGTTTCTATCTGAAGTTGGTACGGAATTAGAATCCCAAAAATATGAAGCATTAACGTTTTTATATTTTAAAAATATCTCCTCAAATGATAGTGATCCATTTTCAGGAGTAGTTTCTTCTTTTAAGCGCATTAAAATTGTTTCTGTCGGATAATCTTTTAAAAATTGAATTGCCTCTTTTAATACATCTTCAAACATTGCTTTTTGATTTACAATCCCATGGTACATTGCAAAAGAATCTTTTACACGTTTAACACGCATATCTACATATCGAATTCCAGAATTTAATTGTTGGGATAGACTCATAGTTTGATTTCTTGTCAAATTTTCATCAAGAAAACTTGCTCCATGTAAAGCCATTGTACCGTGAGTCCCTGGAATAGATATTTTACTTAGTTTTGTTGAATCTTCTACTTTCGACATCCACGATGGATTTTGATATCCTATATTGGATTCATAGGAATAACCTGGATGACTATCAGCTAAAATAGGAGATGGTGTACTTAAACTTGCTAGTGTAAAACATGTGAGGATGCTAATTTTAAAGAAATTTCTCATTTTTATTTTGTTCATTTTATCTCTCCTGACCTTTAAACAATAGATTAAGATGATTTTGCACTATATTTATTGTTTTCATTTTTAAAGTAATGAATTTTTGTGTTTGAAAATAATTAAAAATAGGGGGAGTAACTTATTTGAGACTTTAATAATTTGTTGTTATGAATTGTACTTAATAACCAAACGGATTCTTAAAGAATCGAAGTATAGACTCGAAAAAACAACCTTTTATCTTATTGTATACAAACAAAACAGAAGCCTTAAAAAAGACTTCTATTCTGTGACATATAATGAATGATAAGGTGGTTAACAAATCAAGATAATGTGACTGAGTGGTAAAAATCTATTTATAGCTGTTTCAGAATCTCTTATAACAAGGTTACCTACGAAAAATGGACCTCTGCAAGGCTAATAAAAATTAAAAAATTCTACTCATTAAAACTTAAACTAACTACAGTTGCGATAGATTGGGCTGCATGTTCCCAGCTTCCATCTATAACTTTTCCAAGCTGCTGACCAAGTGCATTTAAATCATTTGGATTAACTGGAATCCCATTATAGGCAGCAAGAATTGATAAAAGTGGAGCAGCAAATGGTGTCCAACCACCTCTATCAATATTAAATACAGGCTTATCTATTACCTTTCCATCTTGCACTGTAAACTCATAATAAAATTGATCATCTGGACGAAAACTTAAATGATGAGAAATTTGCCCTTTAACATATTTTTTTCCAGCCCCTAGATTTACTACTTCTATTTCTTTTACATTAAATTCATGCTCAAATACTTTTATTTTTTTGACTTCTGGGCCATTTAAGGCAGCATTAACGGCTGTTTCCAAATTATTTTGTGCAAATGGTTGAATACTCACTTGTACCTCTTTTTGTTGGATAGGAGCCTCTTTTTCTGCAGCAAACACCGATGTAGTCGGTAGTGCACCTGTAGCTAATGTAGCTGCAAGTGCTGTTGTCATCATGATTTTTCTTTTCATTTTCATAGTTTTCCTTCCTCTCTTAAAGTTATGATATATAATCTTTTAAAGACTGACATGGTGCAATATTTTATTTCATAGTGCACGAAAAAAATTAAGAATTAAGTGAAATTATGTCAGGAAATTAAAGTTAATTATATATTCATTTACAATGATATCTATCTACACATATTTTTTCAATTTTCCGATAAATCAAACGTTAATTACTTCTTAAGAGTCAATTTAGCACTGTGTTTATCGATACAAATCCTATAAACACATTAAATTCATAGTGAAAATAATATATTTGATATTAAATGTCTTACATAATGCGATAAAATTTCACAATTTTTTATCATTATATACAGAAAAAGGTAACGGGAAATAAGCGATATGTAATACTTATCATAGGTGTGAATTATGTGAATCTACCCATTGTAACAGCTAAGATGTTAGATCTTGTCTTTCTTAAAAATATTACTTATCTGAATTCGTGAAAAGTATTTTTAATGGATTAGTTTTATCTTCATTTTTTCCTTCTACACAGAAGTATTGTTAGTTGAAATTTATCGAAATTCCTCTGTTTTTAAAGATTATCGTAATCGGGAAAAATATAAAAGAAAGTGCGGTGTTTGTGAGTTTCGATATGTTTGCGGGGGATCACGTTCTAGAGCATATGCGATAACAGGAGAGTATATGGACAGTGAACCTTTCTGTGTATACATTCCAAAATCCTTGCGAAAACAGAAAAAGAGTGTATAAAAACGGGACATGAGTAAGAGTTTACTCATGTCCCGTTTTTTTGGTTTTATAATTTGATGTAATGACATATATTTTTGTTTATTTCATTATTATTTCTTTTTATATAGGTTTATCCCACTATTTTGGACAGTAACCCTCTTACCTTAGAGTTAAAAAAAGGAGAAAGAGTTGCGATTAAAAACTAACTGACCAAAGTCACAACTTATAACAAAAAGGTTAAAAAATAGAATGCAGTGATTTCACTCACAGCTTTTGTTTTCAACACAGTTTATCTTTAAAGGAAAGAGTGGTTTGAAAAATATTTCATTCCACTTTTCGAGAGTGGTAATTTCATGATTGGTGGGGAGAGGAATTATCACTAGAGGAGCTATCCCGTTGATAAAAGTTTTACATTATAGATTTAATGTTATGTATCCTTTTTATTAACGTTGTTAATAAAAAAATCAAGTGTGAGGTGTTGGTAAAATGAAGTTGATTATTCCAAAACAGCATGGAGCTTGGGGCATGCTGTTAATTCCGTTTGTTTTGGGTATTTTAATGGGCAAATGGACATGGTATCATATACCTCTTTTTTTAGCATGGTTATTTGTATATTTGGCTACATACCCTTTGTTAATGTATGTAAAACAGCCAAGAAAGAAAGGCTACTTACAATGCTTCTTTACGTATTTGAGTGTGACTTGTGTATGTGCAATCATTGCTCTTTTCTATGAGTGGCGTATAGTGTTTTTTTCTATTATTATGATTCCATTTTTTTTCATCAATATTTACTTTTCTAGCCAGAAAAACGAAAGAGCTTTACTAAATGATATATGTGCTATTCTTCTATTTTGTATAGGAGGGATCATTAGTTATTATTTCACAATGAAAACAGTTGATAAAAACATATTTATGATAGTAACTATATCTTTTTTATATTTTATAGGAAGTACATTCTATGTGAAAACGATGATTCGAGAAAAAAAGAATCTAACGTATCGCTTTGTTTCATGGGGGTATCATACTATCCTTGTGATCGCTAGTTTAATTGCATCACCGTGGGTTAGCATTATATTTATACCAAGTTTGATACGTTCTATAGTTCTTTATGGTAGAAATATCTCTATTTTAAAAGTGGGCATTTTAGAGACTATAAATTCTATTTACTTTTTCATTACAACAATATTAATTTTTAAATACTTTATTTTATAAAGGTTAATAGTTTCTTGCAGTTATTATATTAAAGAAGCAATTTAGAGTGTCTGGAATTAAATCAAGGTTGCATCCAATTTTCTTCCTTAAAATAACTTTTATTCAAATACAAAAAGGAGTGTTTAATTAATGACATTTTATCAAGTATTATCACCTTATTATAATGAAATTTTTCCAGCAAATGAAAAACAAATAAATTTTATTACCTCTTATTTAGAAAAGGGACACTCTGTGCTTGATGTTGGGGCAGGAACAGGGAATGTAGCCGAAGCGTTGGTCAAAAGAGGTATGACCGTGACTGCGATGGAACCCGAGAAGAAGATGGCAGCTAAAATTTGTGAGAAAGCTAAAATCCACGAAAGGAAATTCTATGTAAATACATTTGGAATGCAACAAATAGACAATGTATCTGGGTTATTTGATGGTATTTATTGTATTGGGAATACTCTTGTTCATTTAGATAATATTGAAGAAATTAAAGATTTTACTCGAAAATCTTTAGAAAAACTAAAAACAGGTGGGAAGTTTATTATTCAAATTGTAAATTATGAAAGAATATTGATTCAAAAACAGTTCATATTTCCTGAAATTCAGAAGGAGCAGTTCTTGTTTAAACGAGATTATAAAATTGAGGGAGAAAAAGTAATATTTACTGCAACATTGAATGTAGATGGTAAAGAATTTTCAAATAGTATTTCGCTGTATCCAATTACAAAGAATCAATTACTACCTATAATAAAAGAGTGCGGTTTTCAGTCAGTAGAGATTTACGCTAATTTTGAAAAACAAATGTATTCAGCTGATGGTCCCGCTCTAGTAATTGTGGCTATAAAATAAATATTTATGGAGGAATACCTTAGTCTTATTTTTGCTAAGGTATTTTTTATTGATTTTAAAAAATGTGATTCTAGTCCTCTTTTTATTGTAGCAAGATTTATATAATCTAACTGTACATCAAATATATTTGAGGAGGAATAAAATTATATGAACAAAGAAATTAAGCTAACCGAGGATATATATTGGGTAGGGAAAGTTGATAATAGAGAGGTTCCGTTTCATCGCTTAATCTTAGCGAAAGGAACGACTTATAATGCATATCTTCTAAAAACTGAAAAGCCAACAGTGATTGATACAGTTGATTTAGAATTTGGAAGGGAATTTGTAGAATCTTTAAGTAAATTAATTGATCCAGAAGAAATTCAGTATATTGTAGTGAATCATACTGAACCCGATCATTCAGGAGGTTTGGCAGCATTAGCATCAAGAGCTATAAATGCTACAATCGTATGCACGGAAATTGCAGTACCGGAAATACAAGAAATGTATAAGCTGCATCATCGGAAGTTTTTAATTGTAAAAGATGGTGATACGTTAGATATTGGTGGAAAGACATTAAAATTTAAAGAAACTCCATATCTTCATACAGAAGAGACGATGATTACCTACTGCGTGGAGGATAAGATTTTATTCCCGTGCGATATTTTTAGTACGCATGTAGCAAATGACGAGATTTTCAGTGATGAAGTGAATGTAGATATTACAGAAGACTTCATTGGGTATTATAATGCTATTATTCATCCGCATAGAAGATATGTAAGGACATTAATAAAAGCCTTAAAAGATTTAGACGTACAAATGATTGCACCGTCTCATGGATACATTATTCGTCAGGATATTCAAAAATATATTGATTTATATGCGAAAATGAGTAGCGATACAACAAAGGATAAGAAAGTAACAATTGTTTATACAACAATTAAAAACAATACAAAAAAAATAGCAAATATAATTAAAGAAACTTTCGAAACTGATAACATTCAAGTAACAGTATTTAATGCAGATAAAGCAGAAAGAAATGAAATTATGAGAAGTATTCAAGAAGCAGATGCAGTCTTCATTGGATCTTCAACTAAATATGCAGATATGATTGGGAACTTAGAAGAAATTTTAAAAGAAATGACAGAAATGAATTTAGAAGGGAAGATTGCAGCTTCATTTGGTTCTTATGGCTGGAGTGGAGAAGCAATCGAGGTAGTACAAGATTATCTAAATGAAACAAATATGAATGTACAAAGTACTTCAAAGGTTATTAAATCTACAGGTATGACTCATGTTGAATTTCCTATTCGTATCAGATTCTCTCCAAAAGATGAGGAGAAAGTAAAGAAAATCAAACATGCTACAACATTTGTCACAGATTTATTATTGAGTTCTATTTAATAGAAAAATGGATGTGAAAACATGAAAAAGAATTTTATTATTATAGGAAGCGGAGTAGCTGCTGTGAATGCTGCTAAAACTATTAGAGAAAACGATAAAGATTCAAATGTATTTATTTTTGGTGAAGAACCTTCATTACCTTACAAAAGAATTAAGTTGTCCAAAGACTTATATTCAGATTTACACAGTGAAAAAGTGTTGATTAAAAAGAAAAAATGGTATCAAGCTAATAATATATTAGTTCTCACGAATACAAAGATATTGAAAATTGATACAGACCAGAAAACCATTGTAACATCAAATAATGAAGAATTTTCTTATCATAAACTATTAATTTGTACGGGAGCAAATAATAGAAAATTAGAGGTAGATGGAATTGAAAAACAAAATATTTTTTCTATTAGGGATATAGAAGAAGCAGACGAGTTAAAAAAATGCCTAGAAGATAAAGAGAATGTGGTCAACATTGGTGGAGGTGTACAAGGACTAGAAACAGCTTGGTCCATTCTAAAAGCTGGTAAAAGGGTTTCCATTGTAGAGGTGGCGTCTACATTAATGGGAAAACAATTAGATGAAAAATCTTCTCTAATCTTAAGACAAAAAATTGAAAGTGCTGGAGTTAAAGTATACTTAAATACTACAATAGATTCTATTCTAGGAAAGGAATCAGTAACCGGGATAAAGCTAAATGGTAATCATCAAATCGATTGTGATAGTATTGTGTATTCAATTGGTGTCACGCCTAACACCTTACTTGTGAATAATACTCCTATTCAATTAAATAAAGGTATTCTTGTTAATGAGAAGATGGCAACGAATATAGATGCTGTTTTTGCTGCGGGAGATGTGGCAGAGGTAAATGGTGAGATTGAAGGACTATGGGGAACGGCAATGGAACAAGGGAGAATAGCAGGAAGTAATATGGTATCAAATCCTGCCATTTACAAAAAAGAAATTGCAATGACTATTTTTAATGCATTCGATGTATCTTTATTTTCAATTGGATGCGTGAATGAAAACCAATGTGATACAACAATTGTTGAAAAAGATGATAAGGAGAAGTATACAAGGTTATTTATTAAAGATAATAAAATAGTGGGTGTTATTTCATTGGAAGGAGTTACTGCATCGATGCCTTACAAATTTGCGATTGAAAAACAAGTATCATTACAAAAAATTGATCTACAAAATACAACTATAAGTGAAATAATGAACAAAGTAAATATGGAAATAAAATCTTAATATAATAATAGAAAGAAGGCTTTATCATGAAAAAATATATCTGTTTACCATGTGGTTATATCTATGATCCAAAAATCGGAGATCCAGATGAAGACATCAAACCGGGAACGAGTTTTGATGATTTACCAGAAGACTGGGTGTGTCCTGTATGTGGAGAAGATACTGAAAAATTTGCACCAATAGAAGAATAGAACGAAAAGTAACGGGAAAGAAATTAGATTTCTCGTTACTATTCTATATTTAGAAAAGTGTACGACGTGATTTCAATCACTAATTTATTGTTTAGGAAACGGTATACTATATTTAATAATTTTATTCAATATGTTGTGAGAGAAGAAAGAGGAAATGAGGAAATATGCCAAAAAATTGCTATGAAAAAAATATAGTATTACCTTGTCCTAGAAAAGTACTAATTTTTAATTCCTTATCTGATGAGGAAATTTTAAAAATAGCCTCAATGTCAAAACATAAAAAATTTAAAAAAGGTCAATTATTAATTCAAGAAGGAGAGAGATCTGACACTTTATTTATTATTAATCAGGGACGAGTAAAGTTATCTAAATTAACTTTACAAGGAAAAGAGCAAATCTTGCATATATTAATGAGTGGTGAATGTTTCTGTGAATTAAACATATTTAATCATGAGGAAAAGAGCAATTTTAGTGCATATGCGATGGAAGATACGAAAATTTGCATGTTAACCAAATATGATATGGATAACATTATGGAAAGAAATCCAAGTATTGCATTAAAATTATTAAAGACTGTTACTAAAAGATTAGCGCAAACAGAGAATTTGGCACACAATCTAGCAACAAATGACCCTGAAGTTAGAATAGCCTATATAATTCTAGAATTTTGTGAGAAATATGGAAAGAAAACAGATAAAGGAATACTTATAAATCTACCGTTAACACGAGAAGAAATAGCAAGTTATATAGGAATGACAAGAGAAACAATCAGCCGTAAATTTAGTAAGTTTGAAGAGTTGGGACTCATTACATCAATTGGAAATAAAAAATTGATTGTCAGAAATATAGAAAACTTTAGAAGATATGTAGAATAGAAAAATTATATAACTAGTGAAGCCAATATAAGAGTTTAAAATGCAAGTGAAAACAAAAAAGCATAACTTTGCAGAAAATGCAGGTGTATGCTTTTTTTGTGCCATTCGTTTTTTAATAGTTACAGTATTTCACTATACTATTATTGAGGGACTGAAAAAAACAATAAAGACGTTCTCAAATGCATGTATTAACATTTATGACAAAGGTACATAAAAGAGTAGGTAATTGAGCAGCAGGTTTTGTACAGAAAGATTTTCCAATAGTTTTACAGTGTCGAACTGGATTACGTTCCGCTATAGCAGTTAGTATTTTACAAAAAGTTGGTATAAAGGAAGTAGTTATTCTAAAGGGAGGATTTCTTGCGTGGAAAAAAGCAGGACTGCCTTATACTACATATAATCTCAGTGTGTAGTAAAATGTTTTTTATTGGATTATCTCATAAGTAGGAATAATGTTATTGTTTGTGTTATTGCAAGACAATAAGGATCACGGTTTATATGGAAGTATATAAAAACAAAATACATCGATGGTGGTTAGTAGAGGATTAGGAAATAGTATCATTCCGCAAAGGATTTTTAATAGGCCAGAAATTGTAGTCGCCCAGTTAAATTAAATTGGGCGACTTTTGGTGTACAGAATGAGTAAAGGTGCTTTATTTATTTTGTACAAGTTTACATTACAATTTTGTTAAAAATTCTCTACGTTACATAAAGTAACAAAATTTGACCTGAAGAGTTTGTTATAGTGTAAATAATCAAAAAACTTAAAAATTGTCGAGTGAAAAGTGTGATAAGGAATTTATGTAAAAAACTTAAAGGGGTGTACACATGCATAAAGAATATGAAATTGAAGAGTATACGGCGATTGAGGAACAAATACATTATTATTGTCAATGTTTATTAGTGAGCCATCCTGAGCAAATTATAAAATACTTAGAAAAAAGATTAGAAAAATATGCAGAAACATTGCAATATGCACATTTATATCCCGATACAGTTATTTTCCCGTTACAGCAATTAGTTATCGAATATTCTTTAGACCTTGCTAGAATTAGGAAGTATATGAATTTAGAAACATAAAGTGAAATGCATAGTTTAAATGAAACAGAGTCGACTTTAAGAAATTATATTCTAATGTCGACTCTGTTTCATTGTTTAATATTGTTGATTGAAAATAAATACTAATCAATGAAGATTGACATATAATGACGCAAGAGTAAAATAAAAGTGAGTACTCACTTTTATTTTATAGAAAAGAGGGATAATACGTGCAAAAACCTTCAATTGTTTTACAGAATGTATCGAAAAGTTTTGGGAAAAAAGAAGTTTTACACGATCTTTCATTACAAATTGAAAAAGCAGAGATATTTGGTTTAGTTGGGCCTTCAGGATCGGGGAAAACGACGCTTATTAAATTGATTGCAGGTATTAATCAGGCATCTAAAGGTAATGTATTTGTATACAACATTAACATGCCAAATTTAAATGAGATGAAAAGAATTGGCTATATGGCTCAAGCTGATGCATTATACGAAGAACTATCAGCATATGAAAATGCAGATTTTATTGCAACGATGTATGGATTAAAGGGAAAGCATAAAAAGGAAAGAATCAAAGAGGTTTTTGACCTTGTACAATTATCACAACATATGAAAAAGCAAGTACAGCATTTTTCAGGTGGGATGAAAAAGCGTCTTTCATTAGCAATAGCACTTCTTCATGAACCTGAAATATTAATTTTAGATGAGCCAACAGTGGGGATAGATCCGCTTCTTAGAAAAACAATCTGGGGAAAATTTTATGAACTTAAAAAGAAGGGCACAACTATTATTGTAACGACGCACATTATGGATGAAGCAGAGTTTTGTGAGCGTTTAGGGTTGATTAGAGAAGGGAACTTAGTTGCGGTTGGAACGCCAGAGGAATTGAAAAAACGTGTATCATCAGGACGAATTGAAGATGTCTTTTTGTTAGAAGAGGGGGTTGAATCGTGAGAGTTAATGGTGTAATCATTCGTATTATTCGTCAATTTTTTCGAGATAAACGTTCGTTAGCTATGATGTTTGGGGCACCAATGTTATTACTTTGGCTATTGTCTTTAATATTTACACAAAAAGATTATATACCACATATTGCTGTAGTTGATGTGCCCGCTCCAATAGTAAATGTGATGAAAAATCAGGAAGCCTCAATTTATGAATATAGCAAAGAGAAAGCGATTTCTGAGTTGGAAAAACAAAAGATCGATGCAGTAATTCATTTAGAGAATGGAAAAATGAATCTTTTGTTAGAAGGTAGTGATTCATCGAAAAACCGTGCTGTACTCCAAATATTGCAAAAGAGCACAGAGAAGAATGATGCATCGATTATGAAGCCTGAAGTGAATTATTTACATGGCTCTAAAGACTTTACGATGTTTGATGGGCTCGGTCCCGTGTTAATTGGATTCTTTACATTTTTCTTTGTATTCATTTTGTCAGGAGTTTCTTTCGTAAGAGAACGTTTAAGTGGTACATTAGAGCGATTATTGTCCACACCAGTTAGACGATGGGAAATAGTTGTTGGATATATAATTGGTTTTGGAATTTTTGCATTCATACAATCTGTTATAATTGTAAGTTTTTCAGTCTATGTTTTAGATTTATATGTAGCAGGTTCTATATGGCTAACGCTACTTATTACATGTATGCTCTCTTTAACTGCACTAACATTAGGGACGTTTTTATCAGCATACGCAAATAATGAATTTCAAATGATTCAGTTTATACCGCTAGTTATTGTGCCACAAATATTCTTTTCTGGCTTGTTTCCAATTGAATCTATGAATAAGTGGCTCCAAATGTTAGGGGAATTATTTCCACTCACATACGGCGCTGATGCAATGAGGCAAGTGATGATTCGAAATCAAGGATTTACAGAAATTGCATTGGATCTTACTGTATTACTACTTTTTTCACTATTATTTGCAGTAGGAAATGTATTTGCTTTAAAGAAACATCGCAAAATATAATAATGACAAAAAGGAGCTTTATACATGAAGAAGGATTGGCTTGAGGAATTAATTGCTGCAACTAATACTGATAAAAGAAATGAACGTCAAATGCGTATTTTAGAAGCAGCTGTTGATATGTTTGGAGAAAAAGGATATGCTTCAACTTCAACAAGTGAAATTGCAAAGCGTGCTGGTGTAGCGGAAGGAACAATCTTCCGCTACTATAAGACGAAAAAAGATTTATTGTTAGCGGTCGTAATGCCAACTTTAACAAAGTTTGCTGCACCATTTTTCGTACAAGCTTTTGCGAAAGAAATATTTAAAACTGATTATGAATCGTATGAAGGGCTTTTAAGAGTAGTCATTCTTAATCGATTTGAATTTGCCAAAAAGCACTTTCCAATGATTAAAATATTAATTCAAGAAGTGCCGTTTCAGCCAGAGCTAAAAAGTGAAATACAACAATTAGTAGAAACAGAACTGCTTTCACATTTTAAAAAGTTAATTGTAAAGTTTCAAGAAGAAGGGGAAATTATTGAGATGCCACCACCTTCCGTGTTACGTCTTACATTATCAGCTGTTTTAGGATTTCTATTAACTCGATTTTTATTATTACCTGAAGAGAATTGGGATGATGAATTGGAAATTGAAAATACGATTCAATTTATTTTGTACGGACTAACGCCACGGAGGTAAGGAAATGCGCCAATTTGCTAAACCGACAATCGTTGTAAGTAAATGTTTAGAATTTGATGCTTGTCGTTATAATGGAGAAATGATTCCGGATGTAACAATACGAAATTTGCAGCCATTTGTTACATTTATACCTGTTTGTCCAGAAGTCGAGATTGGATTGGGAATTCCTCGTGAAACGATACGAATCGTAGAAGAAAATGGTGTGAATAAACTTGTGCAACCGTCGACAAGAGAAGACGTTACTGAAAAAATGGAGCAATTTTCAAATAGATTTTTACAAACGATATCCGATGTAGATGGATTTATTTTAAAGAATCGCTCGCCAAGTTGTGGTACGCGTGATGTGAAAATTTATTCTGGTTTTGAAAAAGCGCCAGCAAAAGGAAAGGGACCAGGCTTATTTGGCGGAGCAGTATTAAAAAAATTTTCGCACCTTCCAATTGAAGAAGAAGGTAGATTGTCGAATTTTATTATTAGAGAACATTTCTTTACAAGGTTATTTACAATCGCATATTACAAAATGATTAAACATAATAAAAATATGAAAGACCTTGTATCGTTTCAGTCGGACAATAAATATTTATTTATGGCATATAATCAGGTAAAACAAAAAGAATTAGGGCGTATTATTGCAAATCAAAAAAATGAAACGATTGAAATTGTATTTGATAATTATGAGAAGTCTTTATATGAATTATTTTTGCGCGCGCCCCGCTATACATCGAATGTAAATGTATGTGAACATATTTTCGGATATTTTAAAACGAAATTAAAAAAACAAGAAAAAGATTATTTTTTAGAACTGATACAAAAGTATGCAGAAAAGAAAATACCACTTAGTAGTTTGCTTGCAATTTTAAAATCATGGGCCATTCGGTTTGATGAAAAGTATTTATTAAGACAAACATATTTTGAGCCATATCCTGAAGCGTTAGTAGAAATTTCTGATTCGGGAAAAGGTAGAGATTATTAAACAATAAATTACATAATTCGACATGAAACTTCCTATGTTGTTGTAGAACAATGTAGGAATTTTTTTGTGCATTAGTACAGAATCTGTTTTAAAATTAAGTTATGACAGAATTGTAGCAATTGTCTAACTAATATTCTTGTCTTTTAAGAAGTAATGTTTGTAGTAGAAACTCGCACGCTGTCGAAACTCAATATTCGATAAGGGGTGTGTAGCGGAATGGAATTTACTCTAACTCGCGAAAAACAAATGATTAAAGAAATGGTACGTGACTTTGCTGAAAAGGAAATCGCACCGAAAGCTGTGTATTATGACAAAACTGCAGAGTTTCCATATGAAACATTTCAAAAAATGGGCGAACTAGGATTATTAGGCATCCCATTCCCAGAAGAGTATGGAGGTTCAGGTGGCGATACAGTATCGTACGCGCTAGCAGTTGAAGAAATTGGTCGTGCTTGTGGTGGTACAGGCTTAAGCTACGCTGCAACAATTTCATTAGGTGCTTCTCCAATTTATTATTTCGGTACAGAAGAACAAAAACAAAAATATTTAGTTCCAATGGCATCAGGTAAAACGTTAGGCGCTTTCGGATTAACGGAGCCAAACGCTGGATCAGATGCAGGAGGCACACAAACGAAAGCTGTATTAGATGGCGATGAGTATGTAATCAGTGGTGAAAAGTGCTGGATTACAAACGCAGAGTATGCAAATACAATTATTGTAACCGCTATCAACGGTGTTGAAGAGAATGGTAGAAAACGTATTTCTGCATTTATCGTACCGACTACAAGTGAAGGATTAACGATCTCAAGTCCTTACGATAAGATGGGTGTTCGCGCTTCTAATACTTGTGAAATCGTACTTGATGGTGTGCGTGTACCGAAAGAAAATATTCTTGGTGATGTTAATAAAGGATTTAAACAATTCTTATATACACTTGATGGAGGACGTATTTCAATTGCAGCATTAGCAGTAGGTATTGCACAATCTGCATTTGAACGTGCATTGCAATATGCGAAAGAACGTCAACAATTTGGAAAAACAATTTCTAATTTCCAAGCGATTCAATTTAAATTAGCGGATATGGCGACTGAAGTAGAGTTAGCACGTAATTTAGTACATAAAGCAGCATGGTTAAAAGATAACGATAAACCTTTCGGTAAAGAAGCGGCTATGGCAAAACTATTTGCATCTGAAGCAGCTAGTCGTATTGCGAATCATGCAGTACAAATTCATGGCGGTTATGGCTATATGCGTGAATATGAAGTTGAAAGACATATTCGTGATGCAAAACTGTTAGAAATTGGTGAAGGAACTTCTGAAATTCAACGTCTCGTAATTGCTAGACATTTAGGATGTAGATAAAAAGGAGGAATCACTATGTTTCAAAAAATATTAATTGCCAATCGCGGGGAAATCGCAGTTCGCATTATGAAAACTTGTCAAAAACTTGGAATTCGTACCGTCGCTATTTATTCTGAGGCTGATGAAAATGCCCTTCATGTAAAAATGGCAAATGAAGCTTATCTAGTAGGTGGTCCACGAGTTCAAGAAAGCTATTTAAACCTTGAAAAAATTATTGAAATAGCTAAGAAGACAAATGTTGAAGCAATCCATCCGGGGTACGGATTATTATCAGAGAATCCATCTTTTCCGATTCGCTGTAAAGAAGAAGGAATCGTATTTATTGGTCCTTCAGAAGAAATCATTACGAAGATGGGAAGTAAAATTGAGTCACGTATAGCAATGCAAGCAGCAGATGTACCAGTAGTTCCAGGTATTACTACAAATATTGAAACTGCTGAAGAGGCAATTGAAATTGCAAAACAAATTGGTTATCCATTAATGCTTAAGGCATCCGCGGGCGGCGGAGGCATTGGAATGCAGTTGATGGAAACTGAGCAAACGCTCACCAAAGCATTTGAAAGTAACAAAACAAGGGCACAAAATTTCTTCGGTAATGGAGAAATGTATTTAGAGCGTTATATTGCAGACGCGCATCATATTGAAATTCAGCTTTTAGCAGATACACATGGTAACACAGTGTACTTATGGGAACGTGAATGTTCTGTACAGCGCCGAAATCAAAAAGTAATCGAAGAAGCACCTTCACCTTTTTTAGATGAAGGTACACGAAAAGCAATGGGAGAAGTGGCTGTACAAGCTGCTAAAGCTCTTGGGTATACAAATGCAGGTACAGTTGAGTTTCTTGTAGATGATCAGAAAAATTTCTATTTCTTAGAAATGAATACGAGATTACAAGTAGAGCATCCCGTTACAGAAGAAATTACGGGGTTAGATCTTGTAGAACAACAACTTCTTATCGCAAGTGGAGAGAAACTATCATTTACTCAGGATGATGTAAAACGTAGTGGTCATGCCATTGAAGCACGTATATATGCAGAAGATCCGAAAACATTCTTCCCGTCACCTGGGAAAATTACAGATTTAACATTACCATCAAATATACGTATGGATCACTTTTTAGAGAATCATGTAACAATTACACCGTTTTATGATCCAATGATTGCGAAAGTCATTGCTCATGGTGAAACTCGTGAAGAGGCAATTTTAAAATTAGAAAATGCTTTAGAAGAGTTAAAAATTGAAGGTATTAAAACAAATACACCGATGCTACTGCAAGTGCTCGGAGACGATGTGTTCAAAAGTGGTATTTATACAACGGGTTTCGTAACGAAACAGCTTGTTAAAAAATAAGATTTATGAATATTAAGGGGGAAAAAATGATGACGAAAGTATATGCATCGATGGCAGGAAATGTTTGGAAGATAGTTGTAGGAGTAGGAGATACAGTAGAGGAAGAGCAGGATGTCGTCATTTTGGAATCTATGAAAATGGAAATTCCAATCATTTCAGAAGAAGCTGGCACAGTTATGAAAATTAATGTGCAAGAAGGCGATTTTGTAAATGAAGGAGATGTATTACTAGAAATTGAATAGGGAGATATAGGGGGAAGCGAATTGAAACTACCTAATTTTGCTGTCATTAAAGAAGTAGGGCCACGTGATGGCTTACAGAATGAAAAAAAGATTGTTGGCACAAAAGATAAAGTAAAATGGATTCAACTACTTACAGAAGCCGGATTGTCGTACGTTGAAGTTTCCTCATTCGTTCACCCAAAATGGGTTCCTGCCTTAGCGGATGCAAATGATGTCTTTTCTGAGCTAAAAAGGGATCCCAATGTTACATATGCTGCGCTTGTTCCAAATCAAAATGGTTTGGAACGAGCTTTTTTGCAAAATGTAGATGAGGTGAATGTTTTTTTATCAGCGAGTGAATCTCATAATAAAAGTAATATTAATAAATCAATTAAAGAAGCATTAACTGTTATTGAAGATATAACAAAACAGGCAATATTCGAAGGGAAAAAGGTTAGAGGTTATGTTTCTACTGTATTTGGATGTCCGTATGAGGGAGATATAAGTGCCACAGCAGTTGATGAAATATGTAATCAACTATTTTCATACGGCATTTATGAAGTTTCTCTCGGTGACACGATTGGTGTAGCGAATCCATTACAAGTAGAACAAGTATTAGAACATCTATTAAAGAAGTATGATGCTTCGCAGTTTGCAATGCATTTTCATAATACGTATGGGATGGCACTTGCAAATGTAGTGAAGTCTTTAGAACACGGTATTACAACGTTTGATAGTTCTTGTGGTGGACTCGGGGGATGTCCATATGCACCGGGAGCATCAGGAAATGTTGCAACTGATGATTTAGTGCATATGCTCCATAAGTTAGGTGTCCAAACAAATATAGACGAAGAAAAGTTATGGAGAGCTAGTCAATTTATTCAAAGTAAGTTAAATATCCAATTACCGAGTCATGTGTATAGAGCGCTTCAACATAAAACGATAAGTAGGTGAGAAGATGCTACAATTACAAAATATTTCAGTTGACTATGTAACACCGCATGTTGTAAAGGTTTCGTTATATCGTGAAAGACAAGCAAATTCTTTATCTTTAGCGTTATTAGAAGAATTGCAAATAATATTAACGGAAATAAGTGAAGAGTCAAATACACGTGTAGTTATTTTAACAGGGGCTGGTGAAAAAGCGTTTTGTGCTGGCGCAGATTTAAAAGAACGAGCTGGTATGAATGAAGAGCAAGTTCGCCATGCGGTTGGTATGATTCGTACTACTATGGAAATGGTGGAACAATTACCACAACCAGTTATTGCAGCTATTAATGGAATTGCTCTTGGTGGTGGTACGGAATTGAGTTTAGCCTGTGACTTTAGAATCGCTTCTGAAAATGCAAGCCTTGGTCTGACTGAAACTACCCTTGCAATTATACCTGGAGCAGGTGGTACGCAGCGTTTACCGAGATTAATTGGTGTTGGGAGAGCGAAAGAATTAATTTATACAGGAAGACGTATATCGGCGCAAGAAGCGAAAGAATATGGTTTAGTAGAATTCGTCGTACCAGCTGATTTACTAGAAGAGAAAGCGATTGAAATTGCAAATCAAATTGCTAGTAATGGTCCTATTGCAGTTCGATTAGCAAAAGAAGCAATTTCTAATGGTGTTCAAGTAGATTTACATACCGGATTACAAATGGAAAAACAGGCGTACGAGGGTGTAATCCATACGGAAGATAGATTAGAAGGATTACAGGCATTTAAGGAAAAACGCAAACCGATGTATAAGGGGGAGTAAATGTGTTAGATCAAAAACAACAATCAAATAATTTTGAAGAACGAGTTGAAACGATTAAACAAGGTGGAGCACCGAAATATCATGAACAAAACAAAGCAAAAGGAAAACTATTTGTTCGAGATCGTTTAGCTCTTCTATTTGATAATGGCGAATATGTAGAAGATGCATTATTTGCAAATTGTGAGCAAACAGGGTTACCGGCTGATGGTGTTGTAACTGCAACTGGTAAAATACATGGGCGTACTGCGTGCGTAATGGCAAATGATTCAACTGTGAAAGCCGGATCATGGGGAGCTCGTACAGTTGAAAAGATTTTACGTATTCAAGAAACGGCTGAAAAGTTACGTGTTCCATTATTTTATTTAGTTGACTCTGCTGGAGCGCGTATTACAGATCAAGTAGAAATGTTCCCAGGGCGCCGCGGTGCGGGAAGAATCTTTTATAACCAAGTGAAATTATCAGGTAAAGTTCCGCAAATTTGTTTATTATTTGGTCCTTCTGCTGCTGGTGGTGCATATATTCCAGCTTTTTGTGACGTTGTTATGATGGTGGAAGGTAATGCATCTATGTATTTAGGATCTCCACGTATGGCTGAAATGGTTATCGGTGAGAAGGTAACTTTAGAAGAAATGGGCGGGGCTCGTATGCATTGCTCAGTATCAGGATGCGGAGACGTTTTATGTAAGACAGAAGAAGATGCAATTACACAGGCTAGACAATACATTTCATATTTTCCAAGCAACTACTTAGAAAAGACTCCATTGATGACACCTCAAGAACCGAAACAGTTCGATAAAACGTTAGAACAAATCATTCCAGAAAATCAAAATGCTCCTTTCAATATGAAAGATCTGATTAACAGAATTATAGATGACGGCTCATTCTTTGAAGTGAAAAAATTATTTGCTCAAGAACTCATTACAGGTTTAGCACGCATTGATGGTAAGCCAATAGGTATTATTGCAAATCAGCCGCGTATGAAAGGTGGCGTTTTATTCCACGATTCAGCTGATAAAGCAGCAAAGTTTATTAATTTATGCGATGCATACCATATTCCATTATTATTCCTTGCAGATGTACCAGGATTTATGATTGGTACGAAAGTAGAGCGCGCTGGTATTATTCGTCACGGTGCAAAAATGATTTCTGCAATGAGTGAAGCAACTGTACCGAAAATTTCTATCATTGTTCGAAAAGCATATGGAGCTGGTTTATATGCAATGGCAGGTCCGGCATTTGAACCAGATTGCTGCTTAGCATTACCGACAGCTTCTATTGCTGTAATGGGTCCAGAAGCAGCGGTCAATGCTGTATATGCAAATAAAATTGCGGCTTTACCAGAAGAAGAGCGTGCAAGCTTCATTGCTGAAAAACGTGAAGAGTATAAGAAAGATATTGATATTTATCATTTAGCATCAGAGATGGTGATTGATGGTATTGTTCATCCAAACAATTTACGTGAAGAGTTAAAAGGGCGTTTCGAAATGTATATGAGTAAATATCAAGTATTTACGGATCGTAAACATCCTGTATATCCAGTTTAAAAGCCCTATTTAGGGCTTTCTTGCTCAAAAAGTCAAGGAGGGGAAAACATTGAAACAAGCAGTTTGGTTTCCAACAGAAGAGTATAAGGAAAAAACACGTTTATATGGTTGGATGAAATCATTGGGATATGAAGACTATGAAACTTTTTATAATAAATCTATTGAGGAAACAGCTTGGTTTTGGGGAGAGGCAGAAAAAGCAGTTGGCTATCAATGGATGAAACCTTATACAGAAGTGTTAGATTTAGAAAATGGTACGCCATTTGCACAGTGGTATAATGGTGGAACATGTAACGTTGTAGAATCAGCTTTATCCCGCTGGATTGCGGATGAAGTGACAAGAAAACAGCCAGCACTTCAGTACGAAGGGGAAAATGGAACTTCAAAATCATTTACATATGAAGAGCTTGACAATTGGGTAAGCCGTGTTGCCAATGGTTTGAAACAAGCGGGTATTGAGAAGGGCGATCGTGTAACAATTTATATGCCGATGATTCCGGAAACAGTTGTTGCGATGCTAGCTGTAATGAAAATCGGAGCAATTATTTCACCAATATTTTCGGGATTTGCTTCGGATGCAGTTATGACACGCGTACAAGCAGCTGGTTCAAAAATGATTATTACCGCAGATGGATTTTCACGCCGCGGGAAAATTGTTTCTTTAAAGGATGAAGTAGATAAAGCTTGTGAACATTGCCCGACTGTTGAAAAGGTGGTAATTGTTCGTCATGCAGGAAATGATTTTACACCGCATCATTATGACTTTTCATGGAGTACGCTAGAAAAAGAAAAACCATTCATACATGCCGATGAAATGCATAGTGATGATCCTTTAATGCTCATATATACATCAGGAACGACTGGTAAGCCAAAAGGAACGGTACACACGCATGCAGGATTTCCTTTGAAAGCAGCTTTTGATGCAGGATTTGGAATGAATATTAAACAAGGTGATCGTGTATTATGGGTAACTGATATGGGCTGGATGATGGGGCCATTTTTATTATTCGGTTCACTCATAAATGGTGCAACGATGGTTATGTACGAAGGTGTTCCAGACTTTCCAGAAGCAGATCGCTTATGGGAGACGGTTGATAAATATGAAATTACTCATCTCGGTATTTCGCCAACGTTAATCCGTGCATTAATGGCAAAAGGTGATGAGTATGTGAATAAACATTCTTTAAAGAGTTTAGAAGTATTCGCATCAACAGGAGAACCTTGGAATCCTGATCCATGGATGTGGCTGTTTGAAACAGTTGGAAAAGGAAAAGTGCCAATCTGTAACTATTCAGGCGGAACTGAAATTTCTGGTGGGATTTTCGGTAATGTTCTGATTAAGCCAATCGCACCAATTAGTTTTAACGCATCGTTACCAGGTATGGCTGCGGTTGTACTTGATGATCAAGGTAAACCAATCCGTGATGAAGTTGGAGAATTATGTTTAGAGAAACCTTGGGTTGGAATGACGAAAAGTTTCTGGGAAGACGATGAGCGTTATGTGAACACATATTGGTCACGATTTGAAAATAAATGGGTTCATGGTGACTGGGTTATTTATGATGGTGAACAATATATCATTACAGGGCGTTCAGATGATACGCTAAATATTGCTGGTAAACGTATTGGGCCTGCTGAATATGAGTCTATTCTTGTGAAACATATTAATGTAATAGAAGCAGCTTCCATTGGTGTACCTGACGATGTAAAAGGTGAGGTGTGTCATTGCTTTGTAGTATTACGAGATGGTGTAATATTTACAGCAGAATTAAAGAAAGAATTAATGAGTTTAGTAAATTCTCATATCGGAAAAGCATTATGTCCAAAGGATATCCACGTTGTAGAGGATTTGCCAAAAACACGTAATTCTAAAGTAATGCGACGCGTCATCAAAGCGGCTTACTTAGGAAAAGAATTAGGAGATTTATCATCACTTGTAAATCCAGAAGTAGTTCCACATATTCAGGGGCTACAGTCTAGTAAATTATAAATGTAGGAATGAGCTCTATGTAAATGGAGCTCATTTTTCATGTTTATAAAAAGAGAAGAAGTAAATTTGAAGTAGTAAAATTCTACTTGTATTATTACGACGTATGTTTGTTTTATAGTTTTATCAAAATAGGATTGTGGCATGTCTATTCATTGGAGTGATTGAATTTTGTTAAGGATGAAAATTTAGTGAAGCGAAAAGTAATGAATAAAAGGAGAAATCCCTGGGGGACAGGGATTCACTAAGGGAGATAGTATTGTCGTGCAATGTCGAAATTTGGCGTATTCGACAAATTAATATTATCACGAATTTTCAGGAGATTGTGATAGGGAATGTGTCAAAAATGTGTACGTATTTCCTATTTAAGTGTTATGTAAATAGGAAAAGGGAAAAAATTAAGTTCACTCGTTCTTAAGAATTTTTCCCCTTAAAATTTAGTATTTGTTCGTTATTCTATATACGTCTTAATTTGGTAAATCTTCAACATGTAAAGATTGAGTATTGCCCTTTTTGTTTGAATTATGTGCCTGCTGAGATGTTTCTTGCATTTGCTCTTGGGCTTTACTAGGAGTATTCAGCGCATCAGATGATACATGATCAAGTTGTTGACTTAATAAATCTTTTTTATCCATGTTGTGTAGCTCCTTTTTGAACTTTGATATAAAAACGAAGTGTTTTTAAATAGTTACGTGGGTATTATGTATCTTTGAATGGAATTATATACACAAACTACATTGAGAAGTTAACTACTTTTAAAAATTACCTGTGATGACAAGCTGAAGAAATATAAAGATCATTAGTGATTAATAAAAGCGTTATTTTAGTAGGGTGTTTCGAAATTTCATTTAAAAAGAACATCCCAATGATAAAAAAGAGCACTGTAAATCAGTGCTCATCTTATCAGAAACTGCTTAGTCCTTAAAAACAAAACCATTACGGACAATTCACAATGGTAATAGTGACGCTAGCCATTGTTCCAGGAGAATCAAGAAGTGAAGCAGTAACGGTTACTGTTCCAGGCCCATTAGCGGCTAGAAATACAGCGGTAAAGTTACCTGAAGCATTGGTAATGACAGCAAGAGGAACCATGAAAGCAAGAGAAGGGTTACTAAATGAAAAACTGACCACTACCCCTGGAGTAGGACTACCGTTTACTAATACTTGTCCCGAAAAAAATAAAGTATTATTTCCTTGAGTGGATACACATGCTGTGGTTTCGTTAGAAGTCAAGGTAATAGATGCAGGTCCAGCAGGAAGATTAAATCCAGTTGGTCCGGTTGGTCCGGTTGGTCCAGTTGGTCCGGTTGGTCCGGTTGGTCCAGTTGGTCCGGTTGATCCGGTTGGTCCAGTTGAACCAGTAGCTCCTGTAGAACCTGTGGGACCAGTAGGGAATTGAAAGGGTTGAACAGGTGGAAGTGTAGGTCCAATAGAACCGGGATTATGTGCAACAAAAGATAAAAACTCGTCCATAATTTATCACCTCTAAAAATTGTATTACTATTAGTAAATGTACTGACAGAGCAAACTGAAATGGACAAGCGGTTGTATTTTAATAAATTAAACAAAATAGTTATTTGATAGAAAGAGAGAGTAGTATGATTCCTTTAGAAATTAAATATAAAAAGGCGATTATCTTCAAATCGCCTTTTGGGTAATGCAGTGTAATTTTATTCAGTTATTTGAAATATAGTTTCATTCGGTTTAGAAAATCCATACAATTTCCTTGCGAATTTTAAAATTTCTTCTTCACTACTTGTTAAAGCTTTAACATCATTCTTAAGGGAATGGCCATCCTTCTTTACAGAAGATAATTTTTGTTGTTCCGTATTCAGCGTGATTTGTTTTTCTTTAATCATTTCTTGTTGGTTATTCAGAGAATATTGAAGGACAAAAATTATAGGTACCATAATAGCCAAAGTAGTTATAATACGGCGTCTTGTTTTTTTTCTATTGCCTTGTTGTGTATTAGGGTTCACTTGCTGTGAGGGTATATTAGGACTTGATTGGTGTGATGATACTTTTGGGATGTTTCCCATTAAAATGCCTCCATTACTGATTGTAGAATTTAAACCGTTTAAAAGTATTATAAATGTTTAATGGGAATTTTAGAAGATATTTTAATATAGTTGCATATCGTAAAGTTTAAACAAAATCCTTATTTACATAAAAGAAACACCGATTGTCTGCGAGGCTCCTAAGGATAATCATCAAGTAATGAAGTACTCGACTAATTAACGATATCACGAATTTTTGGGTAAAAACACTGAAAAATCCGTTTAAATTAATAGGAGTATCATTTGAAATAAAAACGCTATTTTAATAGGGAAGGGAATAATGATGATTCCATGGGATAAGCGAGTATACATTGTATCAAGGTGATCATTTTATTACAGAGGGGACAATTGTAGAGGTTAGTGAAAAGGCAAATAAATCATTATATTGGCTCCAGTGCATGATAGCTCCAAGTTATGAAAAAGTGTGCGGGAATAGTATAAAGCGACTTCGGTTGATTCGGATAGATAATGACGAAGAATGAGATGATTAAGGATAGGTATTGAATATGCCATATTTGTATGAATAAAGAGCAGAATATAGCCAATATATAGGTGTTGAAATTGTTCTAAAGGTAGGAATATCTGAAATATAAATAATTGAGGGGAGTGAACTAAAAATGGAAACTAGCACTTTTTTAGGATTGTTTTGGGGATGGATCACGGTTATCGTATCGGGAATACTTTTCGTACGCCCATCGGTATTACGTGAATTGAAAAAATTAGTGGTTGAAGACAGAGGGTTTGGTATTATGTACGGTTTTTTATCGATTTTCCTAGGGCTAGGCACTGTAATCTTACATAATGTATGGGCATTCAACTGGAAGGGGTTCCTAACGGTTATTGCATGGCTTGCATTATTAAAGGGAATTTACATAATTGCATATCCTGAACCCTCCAAGAAAACTGATTTTGAATTAAGGATACTATCTACACGTATAGCGCTCGCTATCATTGGCGCCTTGGCTTTATGGATGCTTATAGTAATCTATATAAAATAATCTTTTTCTAATGAGAAATATACTAAAATATGAGAAAAGGCTATAATAATAATTATAAATTTAGTCCTACTGGAAGAATCCGTGGACATCAAACTAAAAAGGGAGTTGTTATATTACTCTGTAGTTTGGTGGCCACTTTTTTATTTTTTATTAACAAAATAGATCAGGGTTATTTTTATAAATGACGCAATTAACTTCCGAATTAAAACTGACCGGAAAGAAATGTATGTTTGTTCGGGAGGGGTGTTAAAGAAATTATTACAACTGTGTAAGGTTAATGTAATATTAATCGATAGTAAATCAAGATACTTAAGTGTATTTTTAATAGGATTTGAAAGTACTGTTTTTAACATATTGGGTTAAATAAAATTTAATTAGGAAGTGTAATACAATGATTGAGATTAAATCTATGATTTATTCGTACAAACTAAAAAGAAGAATAGCTAAAGATTTATATGGCAGCAGAGATGAGTTGACGATGTTATTAAATGAATTTAATAATATGAAAAGTAAACTGAAGTCTGACAAAAAGAAAAATAATATGTTATCTCGTTTACAATTAATGTACCAAAATATGAAATTAGACAAGCAGTATTCTCTTCCGTTTGCTCTTAATAGTAGGTTATTGGAGCGATTAGAAGATGAATCTATTCAAACAACTGAAGAATGTGTATCATGTCTACACGTAATGTTAGAAATAAATTATGAGAAAATAAAACATTATGGATCTAATACAAGTAGGTCATTTGTTCCTTTATCACAGTCTTCCATTTGTCTTGCTGATTTTGTTTGTTTGACAGGATTTGTTTTATTAGGCTTACTAGGAACAATTACATTTGGAAGGATAATGTAATCTTTTTATTCACTTACATAAAAGACCACCCATTTAAGGTGTATTTTTTAGTTACATAGAAGAGCTCATGCGATAGACAGGGAAGAATGACACGGATGCTAATTTCTAGTTGCTCATTGTTAATGCATTGTGTAACTAGAAAGATAAAATGTTATGATGCTATGAATAACAAGGAATTTAGCGTTTGGGCTAGTTACACAAAATATAAGATATGGGTAACTCATAGTAAACGTGAAATGATAAACCCTATGTTGTCGCAGCGATTAAGTGAGTATGCTGAGGGTTTGTTATTGATGCAAAATTAAGTGTTACAGGACTTAATGCACCATAGCAAAAGGAAAACTTACTACTGTAAATAAAGTGTATGTGAAATAATTACAAAGTCGATTTATAAGAGTCAGCTTATATTTCGACACTCCACTCAACTTGTAACTATAGATGGCAGTCTAAATCTTTATGTGTTAATATACAAAAAGCCGACTATACTCAGCCAGCTTTTTGTATATTATATTCTAGTATTTATCGATCCCAAAAGACATATTCTTTCCGTTAAGTTGACATTAAAATCTTACCAATGTTTTCTTTTACAATGACAACAAATAAAGAAACATTTACAACGACACTTATTTCGTTTAGAACTCCAATCATCATCACAATGATGCTTTTCTTTAGATTTCCACCAATCATCATTACAATGCTTTTCCTTAGAACTCCAATCATCATCACAATGATGCTTTTCTTTAGACTTCCACCAGTCATCACAACAATGCTGTTTCTTAGAACTCCAGCAATCATTATTCCAGGACATTTTTTTATACCTCCCTTCAATAGGATTACTATCATTCTATGTTTTAGTGAAGAAATGGCTTGTTTATAAACCTATTATTTTACCTTTATATGATAGAGTGCTTTCTACTACATATAGAATTCATAAAAACTATGCTAATTTCCAAGAGATAGTGGAGAGAATTACTGGTTATGACATTTATCAATAAACACATGTTGAAGAAAACATTCTGATTATAAATAATATCTTATTTTGGAGTACGTTTTTCTGAATGTATATTTCAAAACAGCGGAGAAAAAATATACTATATTGCTACAAACAAAGCCTATGTATATGTAAAGTAATAGGAAAAACAGCTAACTCTTAAAGGAGCGGGCTTATTAAAAGAAAAAAAGATTCTTTTGATAAAGAGGTTATCTAAACTTTAAATTCAGCAGAATTAAATCCAAGTCCCCTCACTAAACAAGCCGCTAACTGTTAAAGAATTGTTTTTATAATTAATAAAGAAAAAAATGTTTAGTACAATTGTTTGTTTTTTTCTTTCTATGTGTTTGCCTCGTACACTTTTAAGCTAGTGGACATACTTTACTAATAGAAAGGATTAGGGGGTGAGGTTTTGGGTTCTCGATTTAATAATTGTAAAAAGAAATGTACATGTAAACAGGATGATTGTTGGGAGATATTCGAAGAGTGTAAAAAGGAAAAGCATGAGAAATGTGATAATTCTTGTGTACAAGGAATTAGAGATGAGCTTAAGAAATTAATTAATCGAACAGTTCAAATTAATACAGAGGGACGTACTTATGTAGGTACTGTTGCGTCTGTAAGTTGCGATGTAGTTAAGCTTGCAGCTATTCCTGGATCTGTTGCAGTAATTATCTCCATTTGCAAAATTGAAGCAATTTTCCCTCCTGTTACAACGATTACTGCAGAGTTTGATTTTAATGGTGTTGACGTAGCAAATAAAGCATAATTATGCTTTGTTTGTAAAGCCATTCTGATGAATGGCTTTATTTTAATTTCGTATAAAAGGAGAATATATTCTTTATATAGAAATAAGTTTGAGGCTATAAAGAGTGATGTACGAAAGGAGAATGAGAGTGATTAAATTAGTGCCCTTTAAAAGATCTGATTTCAAACAATTAATAAATTGGATTCATTCCGAACAATTTTTAATACAGTGGTCAGGAAATGCATTTACATATCCTTTAAACGAACAGCAATTAGAGAAATATATAGAAAGTGAAAATACACTCGCTTTCAAAGTAATAGATGAAAAGACTGAAGAAGTACTTGGTCATATTTCACTTGGTCAAATAGACGATATAAATAAGTCTGCGAGAATTGGAAAAGTGTTAGTTGGTAATACGAAAATGAGAGGGCGTTCAATAGGAAAACATATGATGAAAGCAGTACTTCATATTGCGTTTGAAGAATTAAAACTACATAGAGTAACTCTTGGCGTGTATGATTTTAATACGTCGGCCATTTCTTGTTATGAAAAAATAGGATTTGTAAAAGAAGGTTTATTAAGAGATTCAAAAAAAGTAGGAGAAACGTATTGGAATTTATGGGAAATGAGTATGCTAGAATATGAATGGACTAATAAAAAATAATAGCTTCTTATAATTTTATTATGTTAATTAAAAGGGATTGGTGGGAAATTATGAATAGAAAGACTATAGTAATCACAATTGCAGCTGTTTCAGGGGGAGGTAAAACTACTATTACAGAAAGTTTAACTCATGAGTTAACAAATTCAAAAGCGCTATTTTTTGATAGTTATAACTTTGATAACTGTCCTGCTGATATTTGTAAATGGATTGATGATGGAGCGAATTATGACGAGTGGGTACTTACACCATTAATTCATGATATTCAGCATCTTATACGAGATAGTAAATTAGACTATATTATTGTAGATTATCCTTTTGCATACTTAAATAGAGAAATGGGGCAGTTCATTGATGTAACTATATTTATTGACACACCTTTAGATATTGCAATGGCTAGAAGAATTTTACGAGATTTTAAAGAAGATACTATGAGTGAAATACATAATGATTTAAAACATTACATGGCACATGCGAGAAAAGCTTATTTAGAGGCAATTCATACTGTTAAACCGAATTCAGATATCGTATTGGATGGATCTTTTTCTGTAAGTGAAATAATTGATCATGTTGTTGAGGAACTTGACCGAAGAGAAGTGATTGTCAATGGTTAAATGTATAGAGGAATATGTACAAGTTGATGATTTTAAAATGTATACGAAAGTATTTCAAGGAAAAAAGCGGCAGCCTGTTATTATAATGGAATCAGGCTACGGGGATTATTCAAAGGCATGGGATTATATTGCTGAAAGACTGACGGAATTTGGGACGATACTTACATATGATCGAGCTGGATTAGGGAAAAGTGGGAAGAGTTCCAAGCAACGTATTAGTTCTGAAATGGTCAAAGATTTAAGAACATGTTTAAATCTTTTACAACTGAAGCCACCTTATATTTTTGTAGGGCATTCTTTTGGTGGTATAAATGCACGGTTATTTACGGTTTTTTATCCCGAGGATATGTTGGGAACAGTTTTGGTTGATTCGACACCAGAAAATTATAAAGAAGTATTTTTGCCAATCATGTCTCCAGAATTTCAAGAAGCTTACTATAAACAATTTGCATATGAAAGTTCATATGAAGAGTTTATGTTTAGTCTAGGTGAAGCAGATAGACATTGTAAATCAATGAACGATATTCCCCTTGTCGTGCTAGCTGCTGGTAAAAAAGCTTTTTATTCGCAAGCTGCACAACTGAAATGGTTACAATTACAAAGAGAATTATTACAATTATCCAGTAAAAGTAAATTTATAATTGCAGAACATAGCGGTCACTATATTCAAAAGGATGAGCCACATTATATTATAGGTGCTGTTAAGTGGATACTTGGGGTAGGGGAGAGATAAATGTGTACACTGTATTTCAATATAACTGGCAAGTAAGAGAAGATTGGTTTAAGTGGTGTGAACAACTTACAGTGGAAGAATTACTTCGCAAACGTGTTGGTGGTGTTGGAAGTATATTAGAAACATTATTTCATATTGTAGATGTTGAGTATAGCTGGATTTGTGATTTGAAAGGAAAAGAAGTAGGTGAGCCGCAATTTAAGGATTATCAATCTATTCAAAAAGTGAAAGCATTATCTCATTTGTATAATAAGGATTTAGAGGGATTTTTACAATCGTGGACAGAAGACTTAGAGAATAAAATATTAAAAGTTTCATGGACGGATAAAGAGTACAAGTATGGTGAAGTGTTACGACATGTTATCGTACATGAAATTCATCATATAGGTCAGCTATCAATATGGGCAAGAGAGTTAAATCTTCAGCCCGTTTCAGCGAATTTAATTGGAAGAGGATTATAGACGTAAAAACCGACTTGTACTGTAAACGCAAGTCGGTTTTTATATGTAAGAAGATTTCTTAGTTGAAATCCTCGGATTTTCTTTGACGTAAATGTAAAAACATTAAAATTGTAATAATGAAAAAGATCATCATCGTTTGTATGATTAAATTTTTAAACTGTAGCAATATTGCCCAAGATGTAAGAGTATCTTTAAAAGCTTGGAGTGCAGAGTACGAGGAAGGTTCAAAACCGTACTGAAGTAATTTTTTTGTTTCAATAAAAGTAGTGTTTTCTTCATCGGATTCTAATATTACTGAAATAAGCCTAGTATCTCCTAGTTTTGCAGTACCGACAAAACTATTATTACCGTTAGTTGAAAAACTAGTTTGCAAGCCATCAACACCTTGGAGTTTAATGTTTTCATTGAGGGAATAAATCATTTTATTTGTGTTGAAAACTTGAAAATTTTTGAAGGTAAATTGGTAAGAGGTTAGTTTCGTCATATTCAGTACATTAGGGAAATCTTTTACTAAATGCGTTGCTAGTTTAGCTGCATCTTTCGCTGTTGTATTCGATTGTTTATTTGTATCTTGATTAGCTCCAGTAGAGTTTAGAAAAGGAGATGGCTGTGATAACTGTAGCTGTTTTGCTTTTTCATTCATTAACGTTGTAAAGTTATCTTCATTGCCACCAATGTGTTCTGCCAGTGCGAGTGCAGAACGATTATTTCCTGTTAAAAGCAATGCATGAAGTAAATCACGAACCGTCGTTTTATCCTTTGCTGTTACTTGCATAGGAGTCGTTTCCGCTTGGAATAATTCGTTACTTATTTTTACGGATTCATCTAACTGTATTTTGCCGTTATTCAGTTGTTCCAATACGATATACTCTGTCATTAATTTAGACAAAGTAGCTGATTGTATAGGGGTTTCTTCATTTTTTTTATAAATAACTTCACCTGAATTAGCATCTATTAAAATAGCTGATTTAGCTTGAATAATTGGACCATTTACATAAAGATAAAAATATAAAACGATAAGTGCAGTAATAATAAAAGATAATAATAAAATTGTGAATTTTTTCAAGAATTGCATAAGCGATCCTCCTACTATGACATCAATAATAATATTGTAAAAAGGAATGCTTAATTAGGAAGAAAGAAAAGGTAAAGAATTTCTAAAGAATTATAAAAGATTATTAAACTTTGGATATTGATGGAAAATAAAAGGTTCAATTTCTTATCGTATTAGAAATTGAACCTAAAATTATGGTGTATTAATTTTTATATGGTAGTAGTTTTACAGTGAAAGTTGTTTTCTTGTCATCACTATATACTTCAATCGTTCCTTTATGCAGTTCGACAATACTTTTTGCAATTGCTAATCCGAGTCCTGATCCACCAGTGTTTGTTGAACGTGATTTTTCAACACGATAAAAACGTTCAAAAATATGAGGTAAATCTGTACTAGGAATAGGTTGTCCGTAATTTGTTATATCAATTGTAATCATATTATTGCTTTCATAAGCGGTAAGGTCAATATAACCACCTTCGTTTCCATAAGCGATAGCGTTTATAATAAGATTTTCAAATACACGCACTAATTTGTCTCCATCAGCTAATACCATGAGTTTTTGAGAGGGGAAAGAAGGACGGCATTGAATATTTGCTTCTTGCACTTGTATTCGGAATTGAACAGTTAATTGTCCAAGTAACTCTACAATATCAATGGGAGCAGAATATAAACTTAACTCTTTATTTTGAACACGGGTGTATTCAAACAAGTCATTCATTAATGCATTTAGACGTGTTACTTTACCATAAATGACTTGTATGTAATGACGTAATTCCACTTCATCTCTATAATTATCATGATGGATTAAATTCACGTATCCAACTATTGATGTAAGGGGAGTACGTAAATCATGTGATACATTTGTAATTAGTTCGCTTTTTGCTTGTTCTGCCTGTCTTTCTTCGTCAATTGACTCTTTTAATTGTTCAACAATTTGATTGACCCCAGTCGCTAACTCTTCTAAATAATTATGATTTACGATGGAAACTTTATGATTGAAATTTCCATTTGCAATATAACGAATCTCTTCTATCATTTTTTTAATACAAGTTTCATAGTAAAGCTTTCTCTCGTGACGATAAAAAATGTATAGATAGGATGAAAAAATAGAAAATAAAAATAAATAAGAAACAATCATCATCCATAAAGATTCTTTAATCCCTTTATACTTTTCATAACCAAAAATCCGAATGAATTCTTTACCGAGTTCGGTTAGAGTAAGTGAACTCTCGATTACACTCGTAATGAGGCGATATATAATTAATTCAGTAATAGGTGTAAGAGTGATAGCTAATAAAAACCAAAAAATTATCTTCCATTTTGGGATATCTTTTAAAATATCAAATGCTTCATTTCTCAATTTTATAGCCTACTCCCCAAACAGTATGAATAAATTTTTCTCCATTCATTACTGTTTCAAGTTTATCTCGTAAATTACTAATATGAACCATTACAGTTTTATTTGAGCCATAACCATCTTCATTCCAAACACGTTCGAATATTTCTTCGGAACTAAATACTCTTCCTGTATTGCTCGCTAGTAAATATAAAATATCAAATTCAATAGATGTAAGTTTAATATATTCATTATTTACTTTAACAGTATGATTATGCTTATGGATTTCAGCTGTTCGAATACGAATGATACCATCGTCTTTCTTTTGAGTAGCAGCGTTTTGGAAAGTGGATCTTCTCAGCAAAGCTTTCACTCTAGCGACTAATTCTAGTGGATTAAACGGTTTAATCATATAATCATCTGCACCTGTCATAAGCCCTAATATTTTGTCCATGTCTTCAGCCTTTGCACTCAGCATAAGGATAGGTACAGTATTATTTTCACGCACTTCCTGACAAACTTCTAATCCATTTCGCTTTGGCATCATAATGTCCAAAATCATGAGGTCAACTTCATATGCAGATATCATTTGTATTGCTTCATCACCGTCATAAGCTTTAAAAATGTTATATCCTTCATTTCGTAAATAAACAGCGAGTAACTCTACAATATCTTTATCATCATCAATAATTAATATGCTTTTATTCATTATATAGTTAGTTCCTTTCCTTACAAATCATCAACACTACTATAATAACAAACATTTATGTACTTTGTAGCAATGATTTTACATAAAATTTCATGTAACGTATTAAAAAGGAATTAAAGCATTCATAACGAATTAAAAATAGAAGAATTATTTGAATTTCCTATTATATTGAAGGGACGTAATAAGGAGGAGATTAACGTGTTATATAATGAAATATGTTCATTTACTCCAACTGGGAAAATAGAACATGATATAAAAGAGTTTCTATTAAAATACAATAAAGAATTTACATATAAACATTCAATTCGTGTGGCAAATGAAGCGCGAAAAATAGCGATAATGTTTCATGAAAATGAAGAAAAAGCAGAAATTGCAGGGTATTTACATGATATAAGTGCAATCTTTCCGAATGAGGAACGGATTAAAGTTGCTGAAGCAGTTGGAATCGAAATATTACAAGAAGAACGGAAATTTCCAATGATTATTCATCAAAAACTATCGAGAGTAATCGTAAAAGAGATATTTAAAGTGGAAGATGAAGAGATTTTAGATGCAATTTGTTGCCATACTACATTGCGTAAACATGCAACGAAGATGGATTTAGTGTTATTTGTTGCAGATAAAATAGAATGGGATCAAAATGGGACACCATCATACTTAGTAGGTATAAAAAATAGATTAGAAAAATCTTTAGAACATGCTGCTTTTGTATATATTTCATATTTGTGGGAAAGAAAAGATACATTGAAAGTTATACATCCGTGGCTAGAAGAAGCTTATTGGCATTTAAAAGAACTTGTAGAGTAGAAAGGATACGAAAATGCAGTTAAAAGAATATATGAATCAAACATTTCCAGGAGTTACGTTAGTACCGTCCATATACTCTCAGTGGGAAAATCATCTACATTTTAATTTTGGGAAAGATAAATATCAAATTGTAGAAGGAACCGACGATTTAAATATGGAATACTTCTCTCAACTATATACATATAATAAATACTTATTTGAAGATATATTTTTAAAAGAAGATGTAGTGTTTATAGTAGCAAATGTTTATCGGTTTAAAAAGGAAAATATAAAAACTCCACAGAAAATAAATATATACAATAAATATATTAAAAAGAGAGATTTAAAGTTTCGTATAAGACAAGAAACGTTACCTTTTCTATTTGAAGATGAAGAAGCAGATTTATATTGTACATCTCAATTTTCTTTAAAATGTCTTGCGGAAGATATTAAATATGAGCCACTTATTCAAGCTGTTAATCATGAGGATTTTCCAGATCTTTATCCTCGTTTTGGACGCAAAAAAGAGTTTTTTTATCCAGACGTATTTCTCATTAACGCAACGAAAGATATTGTCATGTTTATTTATGATGATAGAGGATGTGAAGTCATTGCGAAGAATAAAGAGATAATACTAGGCTTATATGAAAAATACAAAGAGTGGATTCCAGATTATGAACGAGAAAGTATAGATAGCTTATTTAAATGACAGTAGGGGAAGTGAAGTGTGTAATGAAACGTATCGCAATCGTATCCGCATGGGAACCAGAACTTACGTATTTGCATCAACATTATCCGAGTGAACGCATTGAAAAAAGAGCAGCTTGGGAATTTCATTTTCATTATATAAATGATCTGGAAATTATTTCAGTAATAACTGGTGTTGGCAAAGTAAGTTGTGCTAGTTGTGTACAATTATTAATAAGTGAATTTCAGCCGGACGAGCTATTTATGACAGGAATATGCGGAAGTTTATCAAATAAGGTGAAAAATGGTCACATTGTAGTAGCACTTAATGCAATACAACACGATGTTACTGCTGCTGGTTCAGGGGAAGATGTTTTTAATTTATATGATGGTAGAACAGCACCTATTGAAACAACAAAGTCAATTGTAAGAAAAATAAAAAAAATACGATCTTATGATCCAGTTCACTTCGGTACGTTCTTATCTGGAGATCAGCGTATTCGTAGTTCCGAAATGAGATATTTACTGCATACTGTATACGGAGCATTGGCGGTTGATCAAGAAGTCGCTGCTTTCGCTTACGTATGTCATATAAATAAAAAACCATTTTTATGTTTAAAAGCTGCTTCAGATCAAGCGAATGATAAAACGAAAGAAGAACAAAAGGTTTTTAAAATGTTAGCATGTGAACGAGCATGTGAGCATTTAATTGCTTTTTTACGTGTTTATGAGATTACTGTAGTAAATAATAGATAGTTAAAAGATTCAGGTGAAAGGAATTCATTTCATGTATTTGAATGTAGTATATAACAAGCCAAAGCGGAGGATTATATTTATATGATTCAATATAAAAGATGTAGTGAAGTAAGTATAGATTTAGTGTATGGAGCTTTTAAGGATGGATTTTCAGATTACATCATTAAAATGGATGTTTCAAAAGAAGATTTTATACAAAGGTTTTTGGGACCAGAAGGTAACTCGCTAGAACACTCTTTTCTTGCTTTAGATGGTGACAAATCTGTTGGCATAATACTTGGTGGTATAAAGGTTTATGAAACTATAAAAACAATGCGTTGTGGAACATTAGCTGTTCATCCAGAGTTTCGCGGCATTGGAGTAAGTCAAAAGTTATTTGAGCTACATAAAGAAGAAGCGATACAAAATGAATGCCAGCAACTTTTTCTTGAAGTTATTGTAGGTAATGATAGGGCGATTCATTTTTATAACAAATTAGGTTATGAAAAAGTGTATGATCTTTCTTATTATAATTTAAATGATGTAACTAAATTAACAAATAAAGATAATAAAAATATTGAAGTGCAAAGATTAGAATTTCAAACATTTAAACTTGAAATTCAGAAATGGCTTAACTTCCATATAAATTGGCAAAATGATATTGATTACATGGAAAAAACAAATAATACGTATTACGGTGCATATGTTGATAATGATTTAAAAGGGTCTGTATGTGTAAATGAACAAGGTAAAATTAGTTATATTTTCGTAGATAAAGACTATAGAAATATTGGGATTGGGATGAAATTATTACAAGTAGCAAGAGTAGAATCGAATTTATCAAGTTTATCTATTGGTTTTCCAAACAACAGTTTACTGGAAGGGTTTTTAAAGAAATCTGGGTTTAAAAAGAATTCTTTAGCACAATATGAAATGTATTTATTGTTATAAAAAGCGGAAGGAATTATTCTTTGCGCTTTTTATTTTTGCACTATGAGCGTAAAATGGTTCACACATATAATCCCCACATACTATATGTGCGGTTTTTTTATTAGAGGCTTATTTATAAAGTGACAGTAAAATAACGAGAGATTACATATTGAATAAGAAACGAGGAAGCAGGTTAGAAATTATATAACAGTTCCAGAAAGCAGGGAATAGTTTTTTGGAAATTAGATTTTTTGAAAATAAAAAGGCGGTTGTTTCCGCAACCACCTTTCAGTAAAACAAAGCACTTTTTCAGAAATAAATTATGTATGATTCTAAAAAAAGTTATAGGATATAATCCCATTTTTATAACCGAAGTGACGAGCTTAATTTATAAGAAAGGAATGACTATATTATATGAAAATTTGTGTATAATGGTTACAAAGAAAAGAGCAGCTAGCAAAAGTGAACTGCTCCATTAAAGGCATATGGTTAAGAAATGGGTGTTTACAGTATTGATTGAATAGTAAGGTTTATCGAGACGAGAGGAATTATATAAATTAAATTATGATAGTCGATATTCTCCATATTGACCAGAAAAAAACTAAAAATTCTAGTGAAATTCCAAGCGTTCTTTTCTTAGGTTTTTGAATTTCTTTTATTAGATAACCTGCAGCACTAATTGCTATAAGTATGAAAAGAATGAGTTCTAATGTTTCTGGCATTACATCTACTCCTAATTATATATTTAGTTTATTATATAACAATTAAAAGATTATTTGAAGATTAAAAGTAAGGATTGAAAAGTTTGAATTTGTTTCTTCTTTCGTTATCTTTTTAAATGTCACTTTCATAATAATATTTTATTTTGTAAAATATTATTATTTTATGTAGAATAGATAGGATGGGAGGGAATGAAATGAATTATGGTTTAAAGTTTAAGATTCTTGAATTACAATGCTTCATTCAAAAGACTTATTCTGATATTAAAACAGCATGTGATATTGCTATTTATCAAGAAAACACTTCTAAATATTTAATTTCATTAGGATTTTTAAATAAATCATATATGACTTATATAGAAGCAAAAAGATTTTATCGTGAAAATGACGAGCTTGTAAGTGTAGAATTTGATAATTTCTTTGATGCGTATGATAAATTAGAACACGAATTAAAACAAGTTATTTCAAGAGAAGATAAAAATCCTTCATTGCTACATAGCAAATTTGATCAGTTTCAACAGAAAATTGAAAATATAAATGACCTAATAAAAGTTTTGGAAAATGCTCGTTAATAAATTATTTTTCTTTGTTACATAGAAATTATACATTATAAACATTTTTGGGGTAATATGTATTGCGAATCTATTGTAAGAAGGTGACTTTTGTTGATTACAGAAGTCACCTTTTTATAATATGCTTTATATCTGTAATTAATATATTGTGTTACACAATTCACTTTTATATGACTTCATTTATTGATGAAAATTAAAATAGAAAGATCTGAAAATAGAAACCTACTAAGGCTTATTTGCTATGCTAACCTTAAAAAACTCAAACTGGATCTTTAAAAAAAGAGAATTTACATGTGAAATTTAATTTATCGAATCTTATATATAGCGATGTAGTGCAACCATTATATATATCTATAAAAGAAAAGTTCATTAAAAGTAGTGATTTTTCTAGAATAACTATATTAAAATAATGAATTAACATCGTTGAATTATACGATTTTGTTTAATTTTATATACTTTTTATTTTCTTTTTTTTGATACGAATGAATAGTATAATTTTTAGCAGTTTTATATTTTAGGAAATTATAAGAGGTAAATATCATGAAAAATAAAAAAGAAATAGCTATAGTTGCATTAACAACGGGATTGGCTTTAACAGCTGTAGCGCCATACGGAATAGGTCATGCAGAGGAAACAGATCAACTACAAGTTCAAATGCAGGAGGAATCGTTCCGCTCAGGTGAACTTACACAACCGTCACAAAAGGCACCAGAAAATGTAGTAAAGGATGCACTTAAGGAGAAAACAGAACAAGCGCTTTCTCCAAAGCAAGTCAATGGAGAAACAGGAGTAGATTATAAAGTCCTTCAAAAACGTGGTTCGTATGATGGGACTACACTCGTACGTATGCAGCAAACATACGAAGAAAAAGAAGTATATGGCCATCAATTAACTGCACACGTAGATAATAAGGGTGTTATTAAAAGTGTTTCAGGCGATAGCGCGCAAAATTTAAAACAAGAAGAATTGAAAAAGCCTATTAAGCTATCAAAAGAAAAAGCCAAACAATATATTTATACGAAGTACGGGAACGATATCAAGTTTATATCGGAGCCAGAAGTTAAGGAAGTTATTTTTGTTGATGAAAATAATGGACAAGCTTCAAATGCATATCAAGTTACATTTACTGCTGCAACACCAAGCTATGTATCTGGAACTTACTTAGTGAATGCCGATAATGGTGAAATGTTGAAGAATATGGTACAAGAATCAGGTTTAAAAGTAAGTGAAGAGTATGTTGAACCTTTAAAGGAAAGTAGAAAAAACAATTTCGTATCACTAACTGGAACAGGAAAAGATGATTTAGGTATAACTCGCACTTTTGGTATTTCTGAACAAAGTAATGGGAAATATTCGCTTGCTGATTACACAAGAGGGCAAGGAATTGAGACATATGATGTAAATTATAGAGATATTACAAATGAAGAAAAATATTATCCTGGTATATTAGTAACTAGCACTTCACCAACATTTACTGATCCAAAGGCGGTAAGTGCTCATTTTTTAGCAACAAAGGTATATGATTTTTACAAAGATAAATACAAGCGCAATAGTTTTGATAATAAGGGAAAAAAAGTAGTATCAGTTGTACATGCATGGGATTCTGGAGGAACAAATAACCCTAAAAATTGGGAGAATGCATTTAGTGCTAATATTAATAATATTAGTATGCTTATATATGGTGACCCCATGGTGAAAGCGTTCGATATAGTGGGCCATGAATTTACACATGCGGTTACCTCTAGCGAATCTAACCTTGAATTTTTCGGAGAATCTGGTGCAATTAACGAAGCGTTATCTGATATTATGGGAACGGCTATTGAGAAATACATAAATAACGGGGAATTTAACTGGACAACAGGAGAACAAACTGGATCGGTTTTCCGTAATATGAAAAACCCATCTTCAATCAATTATTCAAATGGAGTACCATATCCAGATGATTATAGTAAATATAATGATTTAAATGGAGAGGATAATGGAGGCATTCATTTCAACTCAAGTATTATTAATAAAGTTGCGTATTTAATTGCTCAAGGTGGTACTCATAACGGTGTAACTGTAAATGGTATTGGTGAAGATAAAATGTTTGATATTTTCTACTATGCAAATACTGATGAATTGAACATGACTTCTAATTTCTCAGAATTGAGATTAGCGTGCCTTAAAGTTGCAACAAACAAATATGGAGCGAACTCAATTGAGGTTCAAGCGGTCCAAAAAGCTTTTGATGCAGCAAAAATTAAGGGAGCAGTGAAAGAAAACGAAAAAACTGCCGAAAACCAAGTCCCAGAGTTAACTGTACCGTCTACAATTACATTACATGTAAGTGACACGTTTGACCCGATGAGAAATGTAACAGCTGCTGATAAAGAAGATGGTAATTTAACAAATAGAGTACAGCATAAAGGTGATGTAGATACATCTAAACCAGGTAAATACATTGTGGACTACTTGGTTGTCGATTCCCAAGGGGGTAATGCAACGGCTACGCAGACTGTAATTGTAGAGGAAAATGGAGAAATATTAGATATAGAGCCTAAATTAACAGTGCCTGTTGGAGTGACTATTAATGTAGGAGATTCATTTGTTCCAATGACAGAAGTGTTAGCTATTGATAAAGAAGATGGCGATCTTACTTCTAAAGTAAAAGTAGATGGTAAAGTAGATACATCTAAAGCTGGTACTTACGTATTAACATACACAGTTACAGACTCTAAAGGTCATGAAGTAACTGCGAAACAAACTGTAACGGTTAAAGTTAGAGAAGAAGTTAAAAATGAAAAACCAATACTAAAAGTACCTGCTACAACTACAATTAATAAGAATAATCAATTTGATCCAATGGTAGGAGTGTCCGCTACTAATAAAGAGAACGATGACCTTACTTCTAAAGTAAAAGTAGATGGTAAAGTAGATACATCTAAAGCTGATACTTATGAAATAATATATAGTGTTAGAGATTCCGTAGGTAATGAGGTAAAGGCAATACAAAAAGTACTAGTGAAAGATAAAGACACTAGCAAAGCTAATGGCCTTGCTAGTAATAGTAATTCTGATAAAAAAGAATATACATATAAAGAGCTTCCAAAAACGGGTGCAAGTACAACTAACAGTGCAATAATGGGCATGTTGATGGTTATTGCAGCTACAGTACTCACTTTGGTTCGTAAATGTAGAAAGATACAAAAATAATGGTAGGCATAGGCATCATTCGTTTGAAGAAAAGAATTCATAATCCAGAAAAAATAAAGTGAAAAATAAGTAAAACAAAAAAGGCAGTTTGTCTTAAGTATAAATTATATTATCGGTACCGAAGGGCGAATGTCACTAACTGAAAAATAGTTTGGCTTTTTTTACACACAATAATTTTTAGAAGAAGTTTTTACTTACTAAGATGTTAGTAGTTAAGTGGTACATTTGGCTTCCATAAAACTTTGCGCTTGGATGCGATTCGGTCTACAGAAATACATTACAAATAAAACACGTTACTATTCTCATTAAAAATAGTAACGTGTTTTTGTTGTTTAAAAATAGCCTGAATCGTAAAGTTCATTAATATTGGAGTAGTTTTAATTAGCCATTCATTAATTACTGAAAGCACTTTGTATTAATGGAAGTTTCATCTATATGACAACATGAGATTTCCGGTATTTACCAGGTGTTTCGTTAGTGAATTTTTTGAAAATTTTAGTGAAGTAGCTTTGATCAGTAAAATTTAGTGAAGCACAGATGTCAGATAAGGAATAGGTTGTGAAAGTTAATAATTTCTTTGCTTCTTCAATTCGTTCACGCTGAATATATTCACTTAATGAAATACCAACTTCTCTTTTAAATAATATAGATAAATAATCCGAATTCACGTTTGAAAATGTAGCAAGTTGTTTAACAGATATTGGATTGTAAATATTTTTGAAAATGTAGTTTTTGCAAATAGCAATAGTCTGTGAATGTTGCTGTGTTTTTTGTGCCTTTACACAGTCTGCAAAAGTACAGAAAACATTTTTTAATAAATGCCAAACAGATTCTTTGTCTTTTAAATTTTCTGTTCTTTGGATGTGTAGATCATAAATCTTGTAAGCAATCCCAGATGGAAGCCCTCCTTTTATCGCATAACTAGTAGCAAGTGTAATGGATGAAATACAAATGTTTTTATGTCTTCTTAATTGATGGAATGAAGATAAGGATGAAAGAATCTCTTGTTGAAATACATAATAATATTTGAGTACTGCTTCTTTATCCCCGTTTTCTATAGCTCCAAGTAGTTGTTGCTCTAAATACAAATTATGACAGAAAGATTCGTTTTTTTGCATTAAAATATATACATCTTCGTTTAAGATACTGCTAGGACTTACATGAAATGAGTCACTGTTATTTGCAAAGGTACTTACATTTGAAATTTTTTTATAAAGAATGTTATGGAACAAAATCGCCATATTTACAAAGAAATATTGATCTTTGAGTGACAATGAAAAGTAATAGTCTCTTGTTTTTTTATAATTCGCCATAAAATGAAAGCTGCTATCCGTTTTGTTTTTAGAAAAGCTTACATCTGTTACAGGTCCAATAATAACAGTGCCGTTCACCATATAATCGCTCTTTATGTGAATTAAAATGAAGTGCCCTAGATGTTGGTGAGTCCTGAAGATGGGAGAATTATATGAATCATTTTTCTGATAAAGCATATGTAACTGTTCTATTTTTGATGTATACAATGAAAGTGAATCATTTTTTGATGTAAAAGCTAAAAGAATATTTTTGTTGCAATCTAAAAAACAAACTGGAACTTCAAAATATTGGAAAAACATATTGCAAATGTACTCTATCTCAACTAGACTGAGCTTTTTAGTCATATTCTTCCTCCTTACAGTTGTGTGTGATAGTTGAATAAACACATATTCCTTTTTTCATAAGTGGAAACGGAAAACTTTATCAATAAAAATTATAAACTTCTAAGAATAATACCATAATTTAACATGAATAGCACATATTATTTGAATATACAGGTAACGGTTTTGGGGAGTAACATAAAATATGAATCATCACACTTATTTGCTAGTTACTGCTAACATGTATCAAAAAATGTTTATGATTGGATTCAAATAGAGATAAGAGGGGGAGATTAACGAATTGACGCTAAGTAATTAGTAAAAATTAGCGACGAAAGCTACTATGCAACAATAACTATTATTTTGAAGTAGAGACATAAGTGAAATGTAGGAGAGAAAATTACATATATCATACGGGGAGACAACGTAATAGTAGAAATAAGCACAGTGAATCAGTGATTGTAAACAATGGGGTATTGAGACAACTATGTTTTATGTTATTCGTTCAAGGCTACTACTTTGTACACAATTGCAGCTTTAGATGGTAATAGTAAAAAATAGATTTTTAAAATGATAGAAGTAGTAAAGGGGATAATAGAGAAATGAAAAAAATATTAAGTATGCTTCTAGTTGTTTTCTTAACGTTTTCAGCGTGGTCTAGTGTATTAGTAAAGGCAGCTTCACCAACCAAAGGTTCTTTAACGATTCATAAGTATGAACAAGAAAAAGAGGGAACAACAGGAGTAGAAGGTGATGGTTCCGTAAATCAAGAGGTGCCAACAAATGCGAAACCGTTAAAAGGTGTAACGTTTGAAGTAAAAAAGGTTGCATCGTTTGAAAAAATTTCAAATGATGGGAAAATCGTGAAAGAAGCTGTGAAACCTGTAACGGGGGCAACTCCATCTCAAGTAGTAACTGATGATAACGGACAAGCTGTATTAAAAGATCTTCCGCTAGGACGTTATGAAGTGAAAGAGGTGGCAGGCCCTCCACATGTTAACCTAAATCCAAATACGTATACAGTAGATATTCCATTAACGAATAAAGAGGGTAAGGTGTTAAACTATGATGTTCATATGTATCCAAAAAATGAGATTAAACGCGGTGCAGTTGATTTAATAAAAACTGGTGCAAACGATAAAGCATTAGCGGGTGCAGCATTCTCTGTATTTAAAAAAGATGGAACAGAAGTGAAAAAAGATTTAGTAACGGATGCTAATGGTCATATTCGTGTGCAAGGATTAGAGTATGGAGAATACTATTTCCAAGAAACAAAAGCTCCGAAAGGCTATGTAATAGATCCAACTAAACGCGAGTTTTTTATTAAGAACTCCGGAACAATTAATGAAGATGGAACAATTACTTCTGGTACAGTAGTTAAAGTAGAATTGAAAAACTATGAAGAACCAACTATTGATAAAAAGATTAATGGTAATTTGGAAGCGTTACCAATAAATCCGTTAACTAATTACAATTATGATATTAAAACATTAATTCCAGAAGACATTAAAGAATACAAAAAATATGTGGTAACAGATACTTTGGACAATCGATTAGTGATGCAAGGAAAGCCAATCGTGAAGATTGATGGAGCGGAAGTAAATGCAAACGTTGTAGATGTAGCTGTAGAAGGTCAAAAAGTAACAGCTACAGTAAAAGATTTTACAAAATTAGATGGTAAAAAAGAATTTCATTTACAAATTAAATCACAAGTAAAAGAAGGAGTACCATCTAGTTCGGAAATTTTAAATATAGCAAAAATTGATTTTACAAATAAAAATGATGTAATTGGAGAAAAAGAATCTAAACCAGTAGTTGTTGTTCCGACAACTGGAATTATTGAGTTATCAAAAATTGATGGTGATAATAAGAAGAAATTAAAAGGTGCAGAGTTTGTACTTAAAGATAAAAATGGGAAAATAGTTGTTGTAGCAGGAAAAGAAGTAATAGGTGTATCAGATGAAAATGGTGTTATTAAGTGGTCTAACATTCCATACGGAGACTATCAAATTTTTGAAACAAAAGCACCAACATATACAAAAGAAGATGGTAAAACAGCTTCTTATCAATTATTAAAAGACCCAATTGATGTAAAGGTTAGCGAAAATAATCAAACGGTTAAATTAACGATAGAAAATAATAAAAGTGGATGGATTCTTCCAGTAACCGGTGGTATAGGAACGACTCTTTTTACTGTACTAGGCCTTACGTTAATGGTTACAGCAGCGTTTGTTTTCTTTAGAAAAAAATTTGCTAATAAATAAAGTTTTAGGAACATGTAACCATGTGATGTGAAAAGGGGAGAAGCAAAATGCTTTCCTCTTTTCGATATTTTAGTATATACAGAGGTGGAAATATGAAACGAAATCTTTTTTTAGGAGGTATTTTTTTATTTGGATTAGGTATTTTTTTATATCCTACTATTAGTAATTGGTTGGCGACTCGTGCTCATTATTCTGAGATTAGTTCTTATGATAAGAAGATTAAAGCGCTACAAAAGAAAGAAATTGAACGTAGGGAAAAAGAAGCAGCCGACTATAATAAACAAGTTCAAACTTCCACGAAAACATTTGCAGATCCATTTGCTGAGGAAAATAGAAATCAACAAGCGTATGCCGATGCGTTAAATTTAGGTGATGTAATGGGGTATATTGAAATATCGAAAATTAAAATAAAACTGCCAATCTATCAAGGTACCTCTGAAGAAGTATTGAGTCGGGGGATAGGTCATTTAGATTATTCGTCACTCCCGGTAGGTGGTGAGAATACGCACACTATTTTAACCGGACATCGTGGTTTACCATCAGCAAAGTTATTTTCAGATTTAGATAAGTTAAGTGAAGGAGATCTTTTTTATATTCACTCTTTAGACAAAATTCTTGCTTATAAAGTAGATCAAATTAAAGTAGTTTTACCACACGAAACGGACGATTTGAAAATTGTGGAAAATAAAGATTATACAACATTAATTACATGTACGCCTTATGGAGTAAATACAAATAGATTGCTCGTTCGAGGTGAGCGTGTAGAGTTCAACCAGAAAGAAAAACAAGAAATAAGTACAGAGGTATTTATGTTTAATAAGTGGACGGTAATAGTTGTAATAGTTCCAATCCTATTGTTATGTGCGTTTCTAGTCGTAATTTATAAGAAAAAAATAACTAGATAAATTGCATGTATCCCGCAATAACGGGCAGTGGATCCATTAATTTAGGGATAAGTAAGGAAGGTATAGAAGGGATGAAGTAAATCCACACTGATTAATGTTCACTTTTTTTGACAGTAGAAAAATACGGTAAAGGTGGGAACAAGGAAATTGAGGCTACGATTAAAGCTGGTAAGTATTCATTTAATGGTTTTGTTAATGATATGTGTAAGTTTTGTCATATATGTACCAAAAGAAGTTTATGGATCCACGGTAGACTTAAAAGGTTTAGGTGACATATCGCGTTATAATGCAGTTATCTTTGGTAACCATAAAGCAGTTGGTGGAGACGTTGAAGGTGCAATCGCAGTTCAAGGTGATATGGATGCATCAGGTTATACGATTGTAGGTGCAGCGGCAGGTACATCTAATATAGTTGGCGAAAAATGGAGTGATGAAGGATATCCGTCCTTGTTATTGTCTGGAAAATTTAAAAAATCAAGAGATGAATCTTTTATCATTCAAAACGGAATAGTCGTTATGACAAAAGAGAGTGATCCAGATCGTACAATACAATCTTCTTATGATCGTATTGTTTTTAAAGAAAAACAAGAAATTGATGCGGAATTTAATGAGTTCCGTAACATAGTGAACCAAGTCAATCAAAATGCAGGTCAATATAAAACGAATACCTCAATTCCAAATATGAGTTTTGGCATCGGAAAAGAGATAAACAATCCTAATATTTATGTTTCATCAGAATTGACAGGGAAAATAAATTTAGAAATAAGAGATGTATTTTTACCCAATGCTAAGGACAAAGATTTTATTGTTATGTACTCGGATGCAAGAGAGGTTACATTTAAAAATGGGTCTATTCTATATGACACGAATAATATAGGAAGGGCTACAGAGATAATTCCTACATCACAACCCTATTCTCCAGATTCACCGTTTACTGAGCTATATGGGAAAGTGATTTGGGTATTTCCTAATGCGAAACAAATCACAGCAGAGGGGTATGGTGTTGTTGGAAGTGTATTTGCTCCAAATGCTGTATTAGAAACAAAAGGCGGCTCAATTAATGGACAAGCATTTGTCGGTGCAGTGCAACAAACTGGTGGATTCGAATTTCACAATTTCAAATTTAACTGGAAACATTGGAACAAGCCTAGTACAGGAAAAATAAAAATAAAAAAAGTAGATAGTAATAATGATGATAAAAAATTAGTGGGAGCAAAGTTTTATATAGAAGATTCAAACGGAAAAGTAGTTGGGGAGTTAATAACAGATGAAAAAGGAGAAGCGAT
>NZ_JAEHCA010000031.1:0-48512 GCF_016483345.1 Bacillus cereus group sp. N24 | reverse complement strand
GAACACGGAAGTTAAGCTCTCTAGCGCCGATGGTAGTTGGGACCTTGTCCCTGTGAGAGTAGGACGTCGCCAAGCAACTAAAACACAAGTCTTTTGACTTGTGTTTTTTTTGTATTGTTAAACAGTGCATAAAAGAAGTAATGGTAATACAAACACGTTGCCCAAGAGTAAATCATATTATATAAGAGATGGATGTATATTTTTCTGTAAATTGTTAAGGAATAGAGGTATCAAATATGTTTATTTAAATACAGGGAGGGAAGGTTATGAAATTACAAAGTGAAATTTGCATTGTTTGTGAGACAAAAAGAGAAGAAGGTATATATGTTTATAATAATTTGATATGTCATGAATGTGAAAAAGATATGGTGAGTACTGAGACAGATGATCCAAAATATATACATTATTTAAAACAGCTTCGGAAGTTAGAAGTATCATATTTATAAATAGGCATCTGCCTATTATTTTTTTTTGCCTTAATATCTGTATAATAGATACAGAATGAATAATAAGGAAGAGATAGATATGAATCAAAAGCGTATGCCTTTATATGAGGCGTTAATAGAGTTTAAAGAAAGAGAACCACTGTCCTTTCATGTTCCAGGTCATAAGAATGGTCTAAACTTCCCTCAGGAAGCCATTGGGGAGTTTAAAGATATACTATCCATTGATGTAACCGAACTAACAGGGTTAGACGATTTACATAGTCCGTTTGAATGTATAGATGAAGCACAAAAATTATTAGCTGATGTATATGGTGCGGAAAAAAGTTATTTTTTAATTAATGGTTCAACGGTCGGAAATCTAGCAATGATTTTATCTTGCTGCGGTGAGCGTGATATTGTCCTTGTACAAAGAAATTGTCATAAATCAATCATTAATGGATTAAAACTAGCGGGTGCGAATCCAATTTTTCTAGACCCATGGATTGATGAGGCATATAACGTACCAGTAGGAATTGGTGATGAAGTTATTAAAGGGGCAATTAAAAGATATCCTAATGCTAAAGCCCTCATTTTAACGCATCCTAATTATTATGGTATGGGGATAGATTTAGAAGCAAGTATTGCTTATGCACATGCACATAAAATCCCTGTTTTAGTAGACGAAGCTCATGGAGCACACTTTTGCTTAGGGGAACCATTTCCAAAGTCAGCATTAGCATATGGTGCAGATATTGTGGTTCATTCTGCACATAAAACATTACCTGCAATGACAATGGGATCTTATTTACATATAAATAGTCATTTAGTGAATGAAGAAAGAGTTTCTGCTTATTTGAGTATGCTACAATCTAGTAGTCCGTCATATCCAATTATGGCTTCACTTGATATAGCGCGCTTTACACTAGCAAGTATAAAGGAAAAAGGTCATGATGAAATTGTCGAGTTTTTACGGAAATTTAAAAAAGGATTGTGTTCCATTTCGCAAATAGCTGTTTTACAATACCCGTTGCAAGATGATTTAAAGATTACTGTACAAACTCGTTGTCAGTTATCAGGGTATGAATTACAGTCTGTATTTGAAAGGGCCGAAATATATACAGAAATGGCAGATCCATATAATGTCCTACTTATTTTACCTCTACAAGCAAAAGAGGAGTACATGAGGGCTATAGAGATAATTCGAGTTGCGTTGGAACATTATGAGGTGAAAGACAAGAACGAATCTATTCGTTATACTTATAAAAGAGAATCCTCTCCTTTACCGTATACGTATAAACAATTAGAAGGATACAAAACAAAAGTAGTACCTATAGAAGAAGCGGTAGGGATGATAGCGGCGGAAATGATAATTCCGTATCCGCCTGGAATTCCATTGATTATGTATGGAGAGAGAATTACTTCAGAACATAAAGAACAAATTATGTATTTAGAGAAAACAGGAGCTCGTTTTCAAGGTAGCACGAAAGATATGAAAGTGTATGATATAGAAAGTAGGTTTTAGGATGAAGGGATTATTTGTAACAATTGAGGGGCCAGAAGGTTCGGGTAAAACAACGTTAATTAAAAAATTATTACCATACTTTGAGCAAAAAGAACAAAAGGTAATGGCGACGAGAGAACCAGGTGGTATAGCAATTTCTGAAGATATTAGAACAATTCTACATAAACAAGAATATACGATGATGGAAGCACGTACAGAGGCGCTTCTTTATGCTGCTGCACGTAGACAACATTTAGTAGAAAAAGTTATGCCAGCACTTAATGAGAACTATCTTGTATTATGTGATCGTTTTATAGATAGCTCTTTAGCGTATCAAGGATATGCAAGAGGCTTAGGAATGGATAAAGTATTTGAAATAAATCGCTTCGCAACAGAAGACTGTATGCCTAGTGTAACAATTTACTTAGATATTGAACCAGAGGTTGGTTTAGCGCGCATTGAAAAAGATGCAGGGCGTGAAGTGAATCGATTAGATATGGAAGATATCTCTTTCCATAAACGTGTACGTGAAGGGTATTTACAAGTTGTAGAACGTTTTTCTGATCGTATTGTATTAGTAAATGCTGATCAACCAATGGAAAAACTTATAGAAGAAGTTGTTCAGATTATAGAAGATAAATTGTTATAATAGAAGGAAAGAATGAAATAAGTGAGGTATGCATTATGACGAAGACGTGGGAGCAGCTTTCTGCTATACAGCCCATCGGTGTAAAAATGTTGATGAATAGCATTGCAAAAGAGCGTATATCCCACGCTTACTTGTTAGAAGGAGGGAAAGGAACAGGGAAGTTTGCAACAGCGATTCAAATGGCAAAGAGTTTCCTCTGCTCTCAAAGGAATGGGGTAGAACCATGTCATGTATGTACAAATTGTAAACGAATTGACTCAGGTAACCACCCTAACCTACATATTGTAAAACCAGATGGATTATCTATTAAAAAGCAGCAAATTCATGATTTACAGGAAGAATTTTCAAAAACAGGATTAGAGGCAAATAAAAAAGTTTATATTATCGAGCATGCAGATCGTATGACAGCAAATGCGGCGAATACACTATTGAAATTTTTAGAGGAACCGAGTAGTGATACAACAGCTATTTTACTTACTGAACAAAGTCATCAAATTTTAAATACGATTTTATCCCGCTGTCAAGTTGTTACATTTAGACCGTTACCTACGGAGTCTTTAAGTAGAAGATTACAGGATGAAGGCATTACATCCTCTTTATCAACTCTAGCTGCACAGCTTACGAATAGTTTTGATGAAGCTTTAGCTTTATGTAATGATGAATGGTTTGCACAAGCACGAACTTTAGTGATAAAATTATGTGAAGCGCTCGAAAAAGATAAAGCCTCTATTTTTTTTGTACAAGAAAAATGGGGAAAACACTTTGGAGAGAAAGAACAGTTACAGCAAGGTTTAGATATGTTGCTCCTTATTTATAAGGATTTATTATATGTTCAACTTGGAGAAGAAGATCGTCTTGTTTTTCATGAGCAGAAAGAGATGTTTGAATCTTTTTCCTATGCTCAGAAGCGCATTGTATCAGCTCTCTTTAATATATTAGAGGCAAAAAATAGAATCAACGCTAATGTAAATGCGCAGCTTGTGTTCGAACAGTTAGTGTTGCGGTTGCAGGAGGGATGACCGTTTTGTATGATGTAGTAGGTGTTCGCTTTAAGAAGGCCGGCAAGGTATATTACTTTGATCCGAATCAGTTCGATATCTCTGAGAATGAGTTTGTAATTGTAGAAACGGTAAGAGGTATTGAATACGGAAAAGTAGTTATTACCAAAAAGCAAGTTGATGAAAACGATGTTGTATTACCGTTAAAAAAGGTTATTCGTATCGCAAATGAAAATGATCGTACCATTGTTGACGAGAACAAACATGCTGCGAAAGAGGCATATCAAGTTTGTCAACAAAAGGTAGTAGAGCATAATCTAGATATGAAACTTGTAGATGTAGAGTATACGTTCGATCGTAATAAGATTATTTTCTACTTTACTGCAGATGGTCGGATTGATTTCCGCGAACTAGTGAAAGACTTAGCGGCAATTTTTAGGACGAGAATTGAACTAAGACAAATTGGTGTTCGTGATGAAGCGAAGATGCTTGGTGGTATTGGTCCATGTGGTCGTATGCTTTGTTGTTCTACTTTTTTAGGAGATTTTGAACCTGTATCCATTAAAATGGCAAAGGATCAAAATTTATCATTAAATCCTGCAAAAATTTCTGGTTTATGTGGTCGCTTAATGTGTTGCTTAAAATATGAGAATGATGAATATGAGGCAGCAAAGGAACAACTTCCTGATTTAGATCAACGTATACAAACACCACATGGTACTGGCCGTGTTATCGGATTAAATATTTTAGAAAGATTAATTCAAGTGGAGCTAGTAGACAAGGAACGGATAGTAGAATATACGTTAGATGAGTTAGTGAATAAAGGGGTCGTTTCGAGTCAAACCACAGATTAATGAGGTGGGTGCTTGTGGAGAAAAAAGATATTTTTGCATCGGTTTCTAGTATGGAAGAGCAAATTGGACATTTATATAAACAGTTGGGTGAATTAAAACAACATCTTGCAGAGTTGTTGGAAGAAAATCAACATATAAAAATGGAAAATGAAAATTTGCGACACCGTTTTGAAGAAGTGCAGAATAAAGAAAAACAAAAAGCTCAAAAACGTAAAGAAGTGAAGCCGAAGACGGATATTGGTGAAGGCTATGACAATTTAGCAAGACTATATCAAGAAGGTTTCCATATTTGCAATCTACATTATGGAAGTGTACGTAAAGAGGGAGATTGTTTATTCTGTCTGTCATTTTTAAATAAAAAGTGAAATTACCTTTCCAATTATAATTGGAAAGGTAATTTTTTATACATGAGAATAGAACAAAATGTATTTGTATATTAGTAGAAGATGAAATAGGGTAGGTTAAGTGTAAGAAAAGGAGTAATATATGAATTTATACGAAGATGAACGTTTAGATTATTTATTAGCGCAAGATATGAAGATTATACAAAGCCCATCGGTGTTTAATTTCTCTTTAGATGCCGTTTTACTTGCAGATTTTGCTTGGGTGCCAATTCAAAAAGGAAATTTACTTGATTTGTGCACAGGCAATGCGGTTGTTCCCCTTCTATTAAGCACGAGAACAAAAGGGAATATTACAGGTGTGGAAATTCAAGAACGTTTATATGATATGGGAATAAGAAGTGTTCAATACAATAAGCTAGAAGAAAGAATTCACCTCATACATGGAGATTTGAAAGATATGCCAGAGAAACTTGGGCGCCATCAATATGATGTTGTTACGTGTAACCCTCCTTATTTTCAAACACCTCAAACGTCTGAGAAAAATATGAATGAACATTTAGCAATAGCTCGTCATGAAATTATGTGTACGTTAGAAGATGTTGTATCCGCAAGTAGTCAGCTAGTAAAACAAGGCGGGAAAGTAGCATTTGTACATCGCCCAGGTCGTTTACTCGACATTGTTACATTAATGCGTAAATACAAAATTGAGCCAAAGCGTGTGCGATTTGTTTATCCTAAGGCAGGTAAGGAAGCAAATACATTGTTAATTGAAGGAATTAAGGATGGGAACGCAGATTTGAAAATCCTACCGCCTCTTTTTGTATACGAAGAAAATAACGAATATACAAAGGAGATTCGTTCAATTTTATATGGAGAAGAATAAGCATTGTTTTTATGTGGTGGAATGTTCTGATGGAAGTTATTATGCTGGATATACAAATCATATAGAAAAACGGATTCAGACTCATAATAGTGGAAAAGGTGCTAGATATACACGTGCTAGACTTCCAGTTGTTTTAAGGTATGTAGAGAATCATGAGGATAAACGAACAGCTATGCAGGCTGAATATCATTTTAAGCAGTTAACGAGAAAACAAAAAGAAGAATATATGCAAAAAGGAGAACGCTATGTGGCAGCAAAAAAGCTTTCAACAAAATGAAAAGGGGATGTTATATCTAGTACCTACTCCAATTGGAAATTTAGAAGATATGACATTTCGTGCAATTCGGATTTTAAAAGAGGCAGATGTTATTGCAGCGGAAGATACAAGACAAACAAAAAAACTTTGTAATTATTTCGAAATTGAAACACCTGTCATGAGTTACCATGAGCATAATAAAGAAGTAAGTGGAAAGAAAATATTAGAGAAGCTAGAGGAAGGGAAGAATATAGCGCTTGTTAGTGATGCTGGTATGCCGTGTATTTCCGATCCAGGCTACGATATTGTTGTCGAGGCCGTAGCTGAGCAATATCATGTGGTTCCGCTTCCTGGGGCAAATGCAGCCCTTACAGCGTTAATTGCATCCGGTCTTGAAACAAAGCAGTTTTATTTCTATGGATTTTTACAAAGAAATAAAAAGGAAAGAAAAATGGAATTAGAAAAACTTCGCTATGTGCAAACTACAATGATGTTTTATGAAGCACCTCATCGTCTAGATGACACTTTAATCTCGATGCAAGAAGTGTTAGGCAATAGAGAAATTGTATTATGTCGAGAGTTAACGAAAAAGTTTGAGGAATTTATTCGAGGAACAATCGAAGAAACAATTGAATGGACGAAGCAAAATGAAGTTCGTGGTGAGTTTTGCATTTTAGTAGCTGGTTCAACGGAAGAACCTGCTCCAGAAGAACAATGGTGGGAATCTATTTCAGTATATGATCATATTGAACATTATATAAATGAAAAAGGCATGAATTCAAAAGAGGCGATAAAAACAGTCGCTAAAGATCGGGATTTGTCGAAACGCGATGTATATCAAATCTATCATGTCGATAAAAAATAAGCTTCTCATAATTGAGAAGCTTATTTTGCTGTTTCGATATAATCTTGAAGTTCGTTTAAGATTTGCTCAGCGCCTTCTTTGCTTAAGATAATTTTACCTTCAGCTAAAGATAGGTTACCATCAGATACTTCACCAGTTACTTGGCAAGTCATGTTTGGTTTATATTTTTTTAAGATGATTTTTTCGTCATCAACATAGATTTCAAGTGCATCCTTTTCTGCAATACCTAAAGTACGGCGTAATTCGATTGGAATTACAACACGACCTAATTCATCAACTTTACGAACAATACCAGTAGATTTCATAATTCTTTTCCTCCTAAATAAATAGTTTATAAGTTTCGAGTCTATTTTTTTGATTCGTCATTTTTCGACAAAATACCCTATGGACATATGATACCAATCATTTACATTTCCGTCAATTCTTAAATTCTATATTTTTTAAAAAGATTTATAGATTTCTTACTTCTTATATATAATAGAATGGGAGTAATTTTTGCAATTATTTTCTGAAAAATATATTTATTTAAAAGTAGGGTTGTATATTTTGTTTGAATATGAGTAATAGATGATAAAGATATGTAGCATTAACTGGTGTTTGTCCCGCGTTAACGAGCAATAAGATTCCCGCTTTAAAATGCGGTTGGAGCAAAGAAGTTAAGTTGGAGTCGGGCTGCTCGTAAAAGCTTGATTAGTGAGAGTTAATAATTTGTGGGGGATAAACACCCCTACGGATTAAAGTTTCACTTTATATATGAGTTTTTGATATACTATTTATAAATACATATGAGGTTATTCGGGAGGTCCAAAACAATGACAAAGGAAAATAAGTCCTTTTATATTACTACCCCAATTTATTATCCAAGTGGAAAGTTACACATTGGACATGCTTATACGACAGTAGCAGGAGATGCAATGGCACGATATAAGCGTATGCAAGGCTACAATGTTCATTATCTAACAGGAACTGATGAGCATGGGCAGAAAATCCAAAAGAAAGCAGAAGAGTTAAATGTGACACCACAAGCATACGTGGATAATATTGTTGCAGGAATTAAAGAGCTTTGGGAGAAAATGGATATCTCTTATGATGATTTTATTCGCACAACTGAAGATCGTCACAAAGATGTTGTCGAAAAGATCTTCAAGCAACTAGTAGACCAAGGTGATATTTATCTTGATGAATATGAAGGTTGGTATTCTGTACAAGATGAAACATTCTATACAGCGCATCAATTAGTAGATCCAATTATGGAAGGTGACAAAGTAGTTGGAGGAAAAAGTCCAGATAGTGGTCATGATGTAGAACTTGTTCGTGAAGAATCATATTTCTTTAGAATGGGTAAATATGTCGACAGACTATTAAAGTTCTATGAAGATAATCCACATTTTATTCAGCCAGAGTCTCGTAAAAATGAAATGATTAATAACTTCATTAAACCAGGATTAGAAGATTTAGCAGTTTCTCGTACTTCATTTGATTGGGGAGTTCGTGTTCCAGGCAACCCAAAACATGTTATTTACGTATGGGTTGATGCATTATCTAACTACATTACAGCATTAGGTTATGGAACAGAAAATGAAGAGATGTATAAGAAATTCTGGCCGGCAGATGTGCATTTAGTCGGAAAAGAAATTGTTCGTTTCCATACAATTTATTGGCCAATCATTTTAATGGCATTAGATTTACCTCTTCCGAAAAAGGTCTTTGCTCATGGCTGGATTTTAATGAAGGATGGAAAAATGAGTAAGTCAAAAGGAAACGTAGTAGATCCAGTTACATTAATTGATCGTTACGGATTAGATGCATTACGTTATTACTTACTTCGAGAAGTTCCGTTCGGATCTGATGGTGTATTCACACCAGAAGGATTTGTTGAACGTATCAACTTCGATTTAGCAAATGACTTAGGTAACTTATTAAATCGTACAGTAGCTATGATTGATAAGTACTTTAACGGAGAAATACCTGCATTTAAAGCAAATGTAACGGAATTCGATGAAACGTTAGTAACGTTTGCAAAAGATACATTGCAAAAAGTAGAAGACGCAATGGAAAATATGGAATTCTCTGTAGCGCTAAGCTCAATTTGGCAATTGGTTAGCCGTACGAATAAATATATTGATGAAACACAACCGTGGGTATTAGCGAAGGATGAAAATGATCGTGAAAAGTTAGCTTCTGTAATGGCTCATTTAGCAGAAGTACTTCGTCAAACAGGTATTATGCTTATGCCATTCTTAACAGTAGCACCAAGCAAGATGTTTGCTCAACTTGGTCTTACTGAAGAAGCACATAAATCTTGGGAAAGCCTATCTACAATTGGATGTATTCCAGGTGGAACAAAAGTAGAAAAAGGAAACCCAATTTTCCCTCGTTTGGAAATGGAAGTAGAAGTAGAGTATATTAAAGAACAAATGAAGAGCTCTGCGCCTAAAGTAGAAGAGAAAAAAGAAGAAGAACCGCAGGCAGAAGAAATTACAATTGATGATTTCTTTAAAGTAGAATTACGAGTAGCTGAAGTAATATCGGCTGAACCTGTAAAAAAAGCAGATAAGCTGTTAAAAATCCAGCTTGATTTAGGTACAGAAAAGCGCCAGGTTGTTTCAGGTATCGCAAAATTCTATTCTCCGGAAGACTTACAAGGTAAAAAAGTTATTTGTGTAACAAACTTAAAACCTGTAAAATTACGCGGTGAATTATCACAAGGTATGATTTTAGCGGGTGAAGAGAATGGAGTATTGTCATTAGCAACAATCGACCAAAATCTTCCGAATGGTACAAAAATCAAGTAATTAAGGCAAGAAAAGAGATGTTTCACGTGTAACATGTGTGAAGCGTCTTTTTTCTTTTTAAATTTCCTTTTTTTGCATTAAAATTGTAGTATTGTTATCGTTGAGTTAGAAAGAAAATCGTTTTTCTCTATGATAGAATTGATTTCAATATAAAAGGAGTTATTTATTATGTTGTTTGATACACATTCACATTTAAATGCAGAGCAGTTTGAAGAAGATTTACAAGAAGTTATTGCACGAATGAAAGAAGCTGGAGTTACATATACAGTTGTTGTTGGATTTGATGAAGTAACGATAAAAAAAGCGATTGAATTAGCTGAGGCTTATGATTTTATTTACGCTGCAGTTGGATGGCATCCTGTAGATGCTATCGACATGAAAGAAGAACATTTAGCTTGGTTAGAAGAATTAGCTTCACATCCTAAAGTCGTTGCAATTGGAGAAATGGGACTAGATTATCACTGGGATAAGTCTCCTAAAGAAATACAGAAGGAAGTATTCCGTAAACAAATTGCATTAGCTAAAAAAGTGAAATTACCAATCATTATACATAATCGTGATGCAACTCAAGATATTGTTGATATTCTAGAGGAAGAGAATGCGGCTGAAGTAGGAGGTATTATGCATTGCTTTAGCGGTAGTGTCGAAGTAGCACAGCGATGTGTTGATATGAACTTTTTAATTTCATTAGGTGGACCGGTTACATTTAAAAATGCTAAGAAACCGAAAGAAGTTGCAGTAGAGATTCCTTTAGAGAAATTGTTAATAGAGACGGATTGTCCATATTTAACACCACATCCATTTCGAGGGAAGCGAAATGAACCGAGTTATGTAAAGCTTGTAGCAGAAGAAATTGCGAATTTAAAAGGGATTTCTTATGAGGAAGTAGCAGAAGTTACAACAAAAAATGCAAAGGCTTTATTTGGTGTTGAATAAAAAAGGAATGGGAGAACCCATTCTTTTTTATTTTTTGAGAAAAGAAATAGTAGAAGTGAAAGAGAAGATAAGGGGAAATGAGGAAGTGTTACAATAAGGAGAGAGAACAAAGTTTGTACCAGTCTATTTTTTAAAATGTAAGAATGGGGAAAATAATAATGGAAAAGTCGTCATTTTTTTGTTTTACTAAGTAGAGACGAAATGAGTGTGGAGGCAAGCATGAAAATTAAAGAGATTATCGTTGTAGAAGGTAAAGATGATACAGTTGCAATTAAGCGTGCTGTTGATGCGGATACAATTGAAACGAACGGTTCAGCAATCGGTGATCATGTTATTGAGCAAGTTAAATTAGCGCAGCAAAAACGAGGCGTTATTATTTTTACAGATCCGGATTATCCAGGAGAGCGTATTCGAAAAATCATTTCTGACAAGGTACCTGGATGTAAGCATGCTTTCTTACCGAAGGAAGAAGCGCTTGCTAAAAGAAAAAAAGGTGTTGGAATTGAACACGCTTCTAATGAATCGATTCGCCGTGCTTTAGAGAATATACATGAAGAAATGGAAGCTTACACAAGTGAAATTAGTTGGAGTGATCTAGTCGATGCAGGCTTAGTGGGCGGAGAAATGGCAAAGAGTCGCAGAGAAAGAATGGGTAAGCTATTAAAGATTGGTTATACAAATGCAAAACAGTTACATAAACGTTTACAGATGTTTCAAGTTTCAAAAGAGACGTTTGCAGAAGCTTATAAACAAGTAATACAGGAGGAAAAGAAATGAAAGATATCGCAACGCCGAATCGTACGAAAGACATTGTTGAAAAGTATGGATTCTCATTCAAAAAAAGTTTAGGACAAAATTTCTTAATTGATACAAATGTATTAAATCGTATTGTTGATCACGCAGAAATCGGTTCAGAAAGTGGTGCAATTGAGATTGGACCAGGTATCGGTGCGTTAACAGAGCAGTTAGCGAAGCGTGCTAAAAAAGTGGTGGCTTTTGAAATTGATCAAAGATTATTACCAATTTTAGACGAGACGTTAGCTCCATATAGTAACGTTACAGTTATAAATAAAGATGTACTAAAGGCAGATGTACACGAAGTGTTTAGTGAGCAATTTGAAGAAGGACAAGATGTAATGGTAGTAGCTAATTTACCATACTATATTACAACGCCAATTTTATTTAAATTGCTTGAAGAAAAATTACCGGTTCGTGGATTTGTTGTTATGATGCAAAAAGAAGTTGGAGATCGTTTAGCTGCTAAACCTGGAACGAAAGAATATGGTTCTTTATCAATTGCTATTCAGTATTATACAGAGGTAGAAACGGTTATGACTGTACCGCGTACAGTGTTTGTACCACAACCAAATGTTGATTCTGCGATTATCCGTCTTCTAAAGCGTCCGAAACCAGTTGTAGAAGTGACAAATGAGACTTTCTTCTTTGAAGTAGTAAGAGCAAGTTTCGCACAGCGCCGTAAAACTTTAATGAATAATTTATCGAATAATTTAAATGGTTTCCCGAAAGATAAAGAGCTGTTGGATCGAATTTTAACAGAAGTAGGAATTGATCCAAAGCGAAGAGGCGAAACGCTATCTATCGAAGAGTTTGCAACATTAAGTAACGCATTAGTTCTTCATAAGTTATCATAAGGATATGAAAGGGACAGTTCAATTTGAGCTGTCCCTTTTGTCACCTTTCCTTTCCTAAATTCATACTTTAAAAACAGGTAAGATGGCCTAACGAGTTTGGAGGTAGGAGAATGGCTTTACATGTTGGAGAATTAGTGGAACGATATTCTCATAATAGGGATATCCTTTTTCGTATTATAGAAATAAAAGGCGAGATAGCTATATTGTTTGGGGAGGAAATTAGACTTGTGGCAGATGCGCCGCTTGAAGATTTAATTAGTATAGATCAACGAGAACATAAAAAAAGAGTAAAGCGTGAAAAAGAAACAATGGAGCGCACGTACCGTTTATTTCAACAAGATTATGTATTGATGAAACAAAGGCATGAACACACTTCAACTGGTGGATACACAAGTGAAGTGAATTACTTTCAAATGCCAGGACGCGTATTGCATATAGATGGGGACCCTTTGTATTTGCGCAAGTGCTTAGACCTATATAATAAAATTGGTGTTCCTGTACAAGGTGTTCATTGTAAGGAAACAGAGATGCACGAAAAGGTAGTAGACTTAATAGATCATTTCCGCCCAGACATTTTAGTTATTACAGGACACGATGCCTATACAAAATCCAAAGGGGTAAAGGGAGATTTAGCAGCATATAGGCATTCAAGGCATTTTGTACAGGCTGTCCGAGAAGTACGAAAAAAATATCCATCATTGGATCAACTCGTTATTTTTGCTGGGGCGTGTCAATCGCATTTCGAGGCGTTAATTCGAGCGGGTGCTAACTTTGCTAGTTCTCCGTCTAGGATTAACATTCATGCACTAGACCCTGTGTATGTGGTTGGTAAAATTAGCTTCACTTCATTTATGGAGAGAGTAAATGTATGGGATGTTGTACGTAATACGATTACTGGTGAAAAAGGACTAGGTGGAATTGAAACGAGAGGGATTTTACGAACAGGATTACCCTTCCAACATTATGAAGAATAAGCAAGGTACATACGTATCTTGCTTTTTTATGCGTAAGAGAATGAAATGAATTTGGATAAAAAGTGGTAAGAGCGTAAAGACTATACAATGATACTTTTACAATATAGTATTTCTTCTATCTATTCGAACGCATGATGCTTTTATAATGATATAGTCTGTGAATTGCGGTTAATAATTGGGATAGATATATCGTGTTTTAAGTGTTCAATCTAAATTACAGCGAGGTGTAGCAAGGTATATGTCAAAACGTTTAGATGAAATTAAAAGCGAATTAGATCACCATCTTGGACAGCGACTTATGTTAAAGGCGAATAGCGGAAGAAGAAAAACAGTGGAGCAATCAGGTGTACTTGCGGAAACTTATCGTTCTGTGTTTGTTGTACAGTTAGACCAACAAGAAGATGCATTGCAACGTGTATCTTATAGTTATGCAGATGTTTTAACAGAGACGGTAGAGTTAACATTTTATGGTGAACCCCATAATGAAATTATTTTATAACTCATGTGTCGTTACATATATTCCCACAAATGAAAAGTTATATTATTTTGCATACTAATTATACCGTAGCAAAATAAGGGGGGACTCTGCATTGAGTAGACGAAGAGGTGTCATGTCAAACCAGTTTAAAGAAGAGCTAGCAAAAGAGCTGGGCTTTTATGATGTTGTTCAGAAAGAAGGATGGGGCGGAATTCGTGCGAAAGATGCTGGTAATATGGTGAAACGCGCTATAGAAATTGCAGAACAGCAATTAATGAAACAAAACCAGTAGTTGTAAGATTACTTTCTATGCTACGGTAGCCGAGGAGAGATTCCTCGGCTTTTTGTACTCTGAAAGGTGCCATCATTTTACATAAGTAGTTTCATTCTGAATGCTTTTCGTTATAATTAGGGAAGTGTCATCGTCTTACTATAAATTTATGGTAAAATAAACGATAAAAGATTGAGTACATAGAGTGGGTGAATAGATTGAAGCTACTAGTGAAAGCACCAGCAAAGATTAATCTGTCGTTAGATGTACTGGGAAAAAGACAAGACGGATATCATGAAGTGAAAATGATTATGACAACAATTGATTTAGCGGATCGTTTAGAACTAATGGAATTAGCAGAAGACCGTATTGAAATTTTATCCCATAATCGGTATGTCCCAGACGACCAACGAAATTTAGCTTATCAAGCAGCGAAATTATTAAAAGAGAAGTTTAATGTGAAAAAAGGTGTATCTATTACTATTGAAAAAACGATTCCAGTAGCAGCTGGATTAGCAGGTGGAAGTAGTGATGCAGCAGCGACATTACGTGGTCTTAATAAATTATGGAATTTAGGGCTTACAATTGACGAATTAGCAGAGCTTGGCTCAGAAATTGGATCAGATGTATCGTTCTGTGTATATGGAGGGACAGCAATTGCCACTGGAAGAGGAGAGCGAATTGAGCATATAAAAACGCCACCTTCTTGTTGGGTTATTTTAGCGAAGCCACATATTGGTGTATCTACTGCTGATGTGTATGGAAATTTAAAACTAAATCGAGTTACACATCCAAATGTAGATAAAATGGTTGATGTCATCAATGCCGGGGATTACAAAGGGATTTGTGATACTGTTGGTAACGTCTTAGAAGATGTAACATTTAAGATGCATCCCGAAGTTGCTCGTATTAAAGCGCAGATGAAACGATTTGGAGCAGATGCTGTACTAATGAGTGGAAGTGGTCCAACTGTATTCGGACTTGTACACCATGATTCGCGAATGCATCGCATTTATAACGGATTAAAAGGATTTTGTGAACAAGTATATGCGGTACGTTTATTAGGAGAGCGAGAAACGCTTGAATAAAGACGTATAATACGTTATGATTTGTTTAGAATATTCGTGATTTGAGGTGGGCGTATGAAAATTAGACGAAGTACAAGATTAGTCGATATGACATATTACTTGTTACAAAACCCTCGTCAGCTAGTTTCTCTCACTTTTTTTGCTGAAAGGTATCAATCGGCTAAATCCTCTATTAGTGAAGATTTAGTTATTATTAAGCAAACGTTTGAACAACAAGGGGTCGGCACATTGCAAACGGTACCAGGAGCAGCAGGAGGAGTGAAATATATACCATATATAAGTGAAGAAGAGGCAGATCTAATTATTGATGAGCTTTGTAGCTTATTTGAAAATCCAGATCGTATTTTGCCTGGCGGTTACTTATACATGACAGATCTTTTAAGTAATCCTCGTCATATTAATGGTGCAGGTCGTTTGTTTGCTTCTGTCTTTGCTAGGCAACCAATCGATGCAGTTATGACGGTAGCAACAAAAGGGATTCCACTTGCTTATGCAGTGGCAAACTACTTAGATGTACCGGTAGTAATTGCGAGGAAAGATAATAAGGTAACAGAAGGTCCAACTGTTAGTATTAACTATGTATCAGGTTCTTCTAAACGAATACAAACAATGACGTTGGCAAAGCGTAGTCTTCCAGAGGGATCAAACGTTTTAATTATTGATGATTTCATGAAAGCTGGCGGAACAATTCAAGGTATGATGAGTATGCTAGAAGAGTTTAAGGCTAATGTTGTTGGTATCGGTGTATTAGTAGAATCCACAGATATCGAAGAACGACTTATTAATAACTTTGTATCATTAATTCGCCTTTCAGAAGTTGATGTGAAAGAAAAATCGATTCAAGTGGAGAAGGGGAATTATTCACTTACACCATTTGATGAAGGACTTGTAGAGGTTGAATAAAAAAGGTAAAGCAAATGGCTTTATCTTTTTTTTATTCTATTTATAAATTATAAAATAGATGGACAAACTGCTTTTCGTGCACTATTTTTAAAGAGTAAAAATAAATAATAAAAGGGTGAAAAAATATGAAAGTTGTTCAAACAAGCAGGGCACCACAAGCAATTGGACCTTATTCACAAGGGATTATTGTAAATAATATGTTTTACAGTTCAGGACAAATTCCATTAACAGCAAGTGGAGAGCTTGTAACGGGAGATGTAACAGTACAAACAGAACAAGTATTTGAAAATTTACAAGCAGTATTAGAAGAAGCAGGTGCTTCATTTGATACGGTAATAAAAACAACAGTATTCTTAAAAGATATGGATGATTTTAATGCTGTTAATGAAGTATACGGTTCTTATTTCTCTACTCATAAACCAGCACGTTCTTGTGTACAGGTAGCAAAATTACCAAAAGATGTTTCAGTTGAAATCGAAGTAATCGCCCTAGTTAAGTAACCTTTTGTAAGCGATAACCTCTACTAATCCTTATATTCAATTGCAATAAAAATTTTTATCTTAAAAATTTTTAAAAAATTAAAGGGAAAATAGAAAATTTGTGGAATTTATACAAATATATCGCTTATTTAGAAAAGGGTGGTGAACACAAGATGGAAGTGACTGACGTAAGATTACGCCGCGTAAACACAGAAGGCCGCATGAGAGCAATTGCCTCTATTACTCTAGACCATGAATTTGTTGTTCATGATATTCGTGTAATTGATGGTAATAATGGATTATTTGTAGCAATGCCAAGTAAACGTACTCCAGATGGAGAATTCCGTGACATTGCACATCCGATTAATTCTAATACACGCTCTAAAATTCAAGATGCGGTTTTAACGGAGTATCATCGTTTAGGCGAGTTAGAAGAGGTTGAGTTTGAAGAAGCAGGTGCTTCGTAAAATTCGAATGAAAAGGGCTTTTGAAAGAAAGTCTTATAATTTTGTAGCAAACTCCTGTAAGCATTTACAGGAGTTTGTTTTTTTTTGACTTTATATAATTTATATTTAAAACATTCATCGTTTATTAAAATGAAGAGAAGAAACTACTAATTTTTTCAAAATCATTTTAAATAGTATAGCTTATTTCTTAAAAAAGATACTAAAGAGTAAAACATCTTATAAGAATTATGGTAAAATTTAATAGTTAAAATGTGTTTCTTGAAATATATGATGATTTAGGATAATATCGTTAATGGATAAATAGGTTGCGATGGAGGGTCTATATGTCAAACAGATTTGCAGTGATTCTAGCTGCAGGTAAAGGCACACGTATGAAGTCTAAGCTATACAAAGTGCTGCATCCTGTATGTGGAAAACCTATGGTACAACACGTAGTCGATCAAGTAACTCAATTAGGATTGCAGAAACTTGTAACGGTCGTTGGACATGGTGCTGAAATGGTACAAGAACAGCTAGGAAACGTAAGTGAGTTTGCATTACAAGCAGAACAACTTGGTACAGCGCATGCTGTAGATCAAGCTGCTAGCGTACTTGCAAATGAAGAAGGAACAACTTTAGTTATTTGTGGTGATACACCTTTAATAACTGCTGAAACGATGGAAGCATTACTTCAGCAACACAAAGAAGCAGGAGCAATGGCAACTGTGCTAACAGCATACATAGAAGAGCCTGCTGGATATGGCCGTATCGTTCGTAACGAAAATGGTCATGTTGAAAAGATCGTTGAGCATAAGGATGCAAATGAAAAAGAATTAGCTATTAAAGAAATCAATACAGGTACGTATTGTTTTGATAATAAAGCTTTATTCGCTTCACTTTCTAAAGTTTCAAATGATAACGTACAAGGTGAATATTACCTTCCAGATGTTATTGAGATTTTAAAAAATGAAGGTCATATCGTATCAGCTTATCAAACAGAGCACTTCGATGAAACGTTAGGTGTTAACGACAGAGTCGCTCTATCGCAAGCGGAAATTATTATGAAAAATCGTATCAACCGAAAGAACATGGTAAATGGTGTTACAATTATTGATCCAAGTAACACGTATATTTCTGCTGATGCAATTATCGGTAGTGATACAGTTCTTCATCCAGGAACAATTATTGAGGGAAACACTGTAATTGGTTCTGATTGTGAAATTGGACCGCATACAGTAATTCGCGATAGTGAAATTGGAGATCGTACGACAATTCGTCAATCTACTGTACATGATAGTAAGCTTGGTACAGAAGTATCGGTTGGTCCATTTGCACATATTCGCCCAGATTCAGTTATTGGAGACGAAGTACGCGTTGGAAACTTCGTGGAAATCAAAAAAACTGTTTTTGGTAATAGAAGTAAAGCTTCACACTTAAGTTATATCGGGGATGCACAAGTTGGAGAAGACGTGAATCTTGGTTGTGGTTCAATTACGGTGAACTATGACGGCAAGAATAAATTTAAAACTGTGATTGGTAACGGGGTATTTATTGGATGTAATTCAAATCTTGTTGCTCCTGTAACAGTTGAAGATGGTGCTTATGTGGCAGCAGGCTCTACAATTACAGAGAATGTCCCATCAAAAGCATTATCGGTAGCACGTGCACGTCAAGTTAACAAAGAAGACTATGTTGATCAATTGCTGAATAAGAAAAAATCATAATGTGGAGGGTTAATCTAGATGTCGACTCAATATCTAAATTCTAATTTGAAAGTATTCTCTTTAAACTCTAATAAGGAACTTGCTGAGCAAATCGCAAAGCATATTGGAGTAGGACTAGGAAAATGTTCTGTTGATCGTTTTAGTGATGGAGAAGTTCAAATTAACATTGAAGAAAGTATCCGTGGTTGCGATGTATTCATTATTCAATCTACAAGCTTCCCAGTAAACGAACATATCATGGAATTACTTATTATGATCGATGCATTAAAGCGTGCATCTGCAAAAACAATTAATATTGTTATTCCTTACTATGGTTATGCGCGTCAAGACCGTAAAGCGCGTTCTCGTGAACCAATTACATCGAAACTTGTAGCAAACTTGCTTGAAACAGCAGGTGCAACTCGTGTAATCACTCTAGATTTACATGCTCCACAAATTCAAGGATTCTTTGATATCCCAATCGACCACTTAATGGGTGTACCGATTCTTTCAGATTACTTTGAAACAAAAGGTCTTAAAGACATCGTAATCGTATCACCTGACCATGGTGGTGTAACTCGTGCTAGAAAAATGGCAGATCGCCTAAAAGCGCCAATCGCTATTATTGATAAACGTCGTCCTCGTCCGAATGTATCAGAGGTAATGAACATTATCGGTAACATCGAAGGCAAAACAGCAATTTTAATTGATGACATCATTGATACAGCTGGTACAATTACATTAGCAGCAAACGCTCTTGTTGAGAACGGTGCTTCTGAAGTATATGCTTGCTGTACACACCCAGTATTATCTGGCCCAGCAATTGAACGTATTCAAAATTCGAATATTAAAGAGTTAGTTGTAACGAACTCTATCGTATTACCAGAAGAAAAGAAAATCGACAAAGTACATGAACTTTCAGTTGCTCCATTAATTGGAGAAGCAATCATTCGTGTATACGAAGAAGAATCTGTAAGTGTATTATTCAATTAATTGGATAGAATGAGACGTAACCAAGCTTGGTTACGTCTTTTCGTATCGAAAAAAGAAAGTAGTGGTACAAGAATGAAATTGATAGTAGGACTTGGGAACCCAGGTAGAGAATATGAATTAACAAGGCATAATATTGGATTTATGGCAATTGATGAACTTGCAAAGCGTTGGAACATTTCTTTGAATGAACAGAAGTTTAAAGGCGTATTTGGTGCAGGATTTGTTAATGGAGAAAAAGTAATCTTATTAAAGCCACTTACATATATGAATTTATCTGGGGAAAGTATTCGTCCACTTATGGATTACTATAAAATTGATGTTGATGATTTCGTTGTTATGTATGATGATTTAGATATCCCGGTAGGTAAATTACGCCTTCGTATGAAAGGGAGTGCCGGTGGACATAATGGCGTGAAATCAACAATTTCGCATTTAGGAACGCAAGAGTTTCAACGTATCCGTATGGGAATTGATCGCCCGAAAAATGGGATGAAGGTAGTAGATTACGTATTAGGACGTTTTACATCCGAAGAGATTCCTGATGTCAATCATTCCATTGAAAAAGCAGCGGATGCATGTGAAGAGTGGTTAAATAAGCCTTTTCTCCAAATCATGAATACTTTCAACAGTTAAGGTTATGATTGGGAATATTTTATTTTATTTTTACCCATACTAGTAGTAACTGGATATTTAGGAGGCTAGTATGGAAGGGTATTATTATTGTAGGCATTGCGGGAGTAATGTAGGCTCCGTTACCGCAGAAAAAGTATATAGCGACGTTTTATTTCAACTAACAGAGCAAGAGGTAGTAGAGATGATTCGTTTTCATGAGAATGGAAATATATATATAAAAACGATTTGTGAATCGTGCCAAGAAACGCTCGCATCTTATCCTGAGTATTATGAATATGAAAAATTTCTACAATAAAATGTTGTCGCTTTGGCATGTCCAAAGCATTTTTCTGTTTTCTTTTTCCAAAATATTTGCATAAAATATGGTGACTTGCTCTTTATGTTGAGAGGAGTTTTGATAATGATAGGTTTATTAGAGCAATTTTATAAAAATGAAGAAATACAATCGGTTATTAATGGGTTAGAAGATGGTTTAAAAGAACAACTTATATCAGGTATGGCAACATCTTCTCGTTCATTATTAATGGCAGCTTTATATAAAAAAACAAAGAAATCGCAACTTATTGTCACACACAATCTATATCAAGCACAAAAGGTACATGAAGATTTAGTGGCATTACTTGGTGAAAAAGATGTATGGCTGTACCCAGTAAACGAATTAATTGCATCAGAAATCGGTGTTGCAAGTCCAGAATTAAAAGCGCAACGCATTGAGGTGCTAAATCGTTTAGCGGCAGGAGAGAATGGGGTTATTGTAGCGCCAGTCGCAGGATTACGTAGATTTTTACCGATAAAAGAATTATGGAAGCAAAAGCAAATTGAAATTAATCTAGGGCAAGAGATTGATTTAGAGGCGCTCTTGCATACATTACATCATATTGGCTACGAACGTAAGTCGATGGTAGAAGCTCCGGGGGAGTTCAGTTTGCGCGGGGGCATATTAGATATTTACCCATTAACTGAAGAATTACCATTCCGTATTGAATTCTTCGATACAGAAGTCGATTCTATTCGATTATTTGATGTGGATGAACAGCGTTCTCAAGATAAAAAGGAAAGTGTTAAGTTTGGTCCGGCAACAGAGTTTTTATTTTCACAGGAAGAATTGAAATCGGGAATTAAGCATCTTGAAGAAGGTTTGACTAAGACGATGCAAAAACTTTCCGATGACAAATTAAAGACTGCAGTGCTTGAGACAGTAAGTCATGAAATTGAAATGTTGAAAAATGGCCAAAGTATAGAACAGATGTTTAAATATTTATCTATTTTCTATAAAGAACCTGCTAGTCTGATAGATTATTTACCAGAAGATGGTGTTGTAATTTTAGATGAAATCTCTCGTATTCAAGAAACAGCATCACATCTTGAAACGGAAGAAGCGGAATGGTATATATCACTTCTTGGTGAAGGAACAATAATTCAGGATTTATCTTTCTCCCACTCATTTGAGGGATTTCTTCATCATAAAAAAAGAAGTTTTGTATATTTAACGTTATTCTTACGCCATATAGCACATACGCATCCGCAAAACATTGTGAATGTGACATGTAAAACAATGCAAGATTTCCATGGGCAGATGCAGTTATTAAAAACTGAAATTGATAGATGGAATGAAGGGCACTTTACGACTGTTGTGCTTGGAACAGATGATGAACGTGTAAAAAAACTACAACATATTTTAAGTGATTATGATATTGAAGCGGATATTGTAGAGGGCACAGATATTTTATTGCCTGGAAGGTTACAGATTGCTGTAGGTGATTTACATGCAGGATTTGAAATGCCGATGCAAAAGCTCGTTGTCATTACTGAAAAGGAGCTTTTTCATAAGAAAGTTAAAAAATCACAACGTAAGCAAAAGTTATCTAATGCTGAGCGTATTAAAAGTTATTCGGAATTAAAAGTTGGAGATTATGTAGTTCATGTAAATCATGGTATAGGTAAATTTTTAGGTATTGAGACATTAGAGATTAATGGTGTTCATAAAGATTATTTAAATATTAAATATCAAGGTAACGATAAGCTATATGTTCCAATTGAACAAATCGATCAAGTTCAAAAATATGTGGGTTCTGAAGGTAAGGATCCAAAAGTTTATAAATTAGGCGGGAACGATTGGAAGAAGGTCAAAACGAAGGTTGAAAAATCTGTACAAGACATTGCAGATGACCTAATTAAATTATACGCTGAGCGCGAAGCTTCAAAAGGCTATGCATATACACCAGATACGGCAGAACAACAAGAATTTGAATCTTCCTTCCCGTATCAAGAGACAGATGACCAATTACGTTCTATTGAAGAAATTAAGAAAGATATGGAACGCGGACGTCCGATGGATAGGCTTCTTTGTGGTGATGTAGGATATGGAAAGACCGAAGTAGCTATTCGTGCAGCATTTAAAGCAATCATGGATGAAAAACAAGTTGCGATTTTAGTACCGACAACAATTCTGGCACAACAACACTATGAAACAATTCGAGAGCGTTTTCAAGATTACCCGATTAATATAGGGTTACTAAGTAGATTCCGCACGCGGAAACAACAAAACGAAACGCTTAAGGGGTTAAAAGATGGCACAGTAGATATTGTAATCGGAACGCATCGTATTTTATCTAAAGATGTTACTTATAAAGATTTAGGACTTCTTATTATTGATGAAGAACAAAGATTTGGTGTGACGCATAAAGAAAAAATTAAACAATTAAAAGCAAATGTTGATGTGTTAACCCTAACGGCAACGCCAATTCCACGTACACTTCACATGTCTATGCTTGGTGTGCGTGACTTATCTGTCATTGAAACGCCACCAGAAAATCGTTTCCCAGTCCAAACGTATGTGGTGGAATATAATCCAGCGTTAATGAGAGAAGCGATAGAGCGAGAGCTTGCAAGAGGTGGGCAAATTTACTTCTTATATAACCGCGTAGAGGATATCGAAAGAAAAGCAGATGAAATTTCGATGCTAGTTCCAGACGCTCGTGTAACATACGCACATGGGAAAATGAACGAAAGTGAATTAGAGTCTGTTATGCTATCTTTTTTAGAGGGACAGCATGATGTTCTTGTAAGTACAACAATTATTGAAACAGGTGTAGATATCCCGAACGTTAATACGTTAATTGTATTTGATGCAGATCGTATGGGACTATCGCAGTTGTATCAGCTTCGTGGGCGTGTTGGGCGTTCTAATCGCGTTGCATATGCATACTTTGCATACAAACGTGATAAAGTGCTATCAGAAGTTGCAGAGAGACGTCTACAAGCAATTAAAGAGTTCACAGAGCTTGGATCTGGTTTCAAAATTGCGATGAGAGATTTATCAATTCGTGGTGCGGGTAACTTGTTAGGGGCAGAACAACACGGGTTTATTGATTCTGTCGGATTTGATCTATATTCTCAAATGTTAAAAGATGCAATTGAACAGCGCAGAGGAACCGATGGAGTTGAAAATACAGTTAATGTTGAAATTGATTTAGAAGTAGATGCGTATTTACCAGATGCTTATATTTCAGATAGTAAACAAAAGATTATGATGTATAAACAATTTAGAGGTGTTTCTACAATTGAGGATATTGAAGAATTACAGGAAGAGATGATCGATAGATTTGGTGATTACCCACAAGAAGTTGGTTATTTATTACAAATTGCAAATATTAAAGTATTGGCAATGAAAGAACAAATCGAATTAATTAAGCAAAATAAATTTGAAGTAACAATTCTGTTCTCAGAACAAGCAAGCCAAAATATTGATGGTGGAAAATTATTCATGCTTGGAAATAGTTTTGGGCGTATGATCGGTCTTGGAATGGAAGGATCACAATTGAAAATCGTTATGAAAACGAATGGATTAGAGACATCGAAGTGGTTAACAATTGCTGAAAATTTATTAAAAGGCTTACCAGATGTAAAAAAAGAAGTAATAAATGCCTAATATTAGATAAAAAAATACAATTCGACGTGCATAGAAGAACTAATGTGTAAAATACTATGTCTAACAGTTGGTGATTTTTACATGAACAGGTAAATTCACCACTTTGATCATCAGTAGAAAGTGAGGCAGCATTAGAATGAAAGCAACTGGAATCGTACGTCGAATTGATGATTTAGGCAGGGTAGTAATCCCGAAGGAAATTCGTAGAACTTTACGTATTCGAGAAGGAGACCCACTAGAAATATTTGTTGATCGCGATGGAGAAGTAATTTTGAAGAAATATTCTCCGATTAGTGAATTAGGGGATTTTGCAAAAGAATATACGGAAGCTTTATACGATAGCTTAGGACATAATGTGCTTGTATGTGATCGTGATTCTATTATCGCAGTAGCAGGCATATCTAAAAAAGAATACTTAAATAAAAGTGTTGGCGATTTAATTGAGAAGACAATGGAAGAGCGTAAGTCTGTAATTATGACGGACGAAAGCGAAATTTCAATTATTGATGGAGTAACAGAAAAAGTTAGCTCCTATACAATTGGCCCGATTGTTGCGAATGGGGATCCAATTGGAGCTGTTATTATCTTCTCTAAAGAGGCTATTATAAGTGAAGTAGAGCATAAGTCAGTAAATACAGCAGCGAGCTTCTTAGCGAAGCAAATGGAGCAGTAAAGATATATAATTTTAGAAGTTGCAATCTTTCCTAATTATGATATTTCTTTTGAAAAATCAATTATTTGGAGATATAGGTATATTGAATGAAGGTAGCGCTTTGCTACCTTTTTTCGTTGAACATTTTTAGTTTTGTAAGAACTCTTTATTACTCGTGGGTGTAAGGGAGCCTGTTTTTTCTTTGTGATATAATACGAGAGGTGAGAATAGAAAAAGGAGTTTTCTTGTATGGAAGCGAAGAAGTATCAAGCCTTTTGGCGTGGGGCTATTATATTAACGATCGCAAGTTTTATTACAAAAGTATTAAGCGCTTTTTACCGTATTCCATATCAAAACATAGCGGGAGATGTTGGTTTTTATATTTACCAACAAATTTATCCGTTTTATGGATTTTGTTTAATTTTAGCTACTTATGGATTCCCTATTATAATTTCAAAAATGGTTGCAGAAAGATTAGAAAGAGGAAAACAAAAAGAAGCAGAAGAAATAATTTGTGTATCTTTTTGGTTTTTATTAGGAATTGGCTTTATAGGATTTTTCACATTGTTCTTTGGTGCCGAAACGATTGCATCGGCTATGGGTGATGTACACTTATATAAGTTATTACGTGTTATTTCATTTTCATTCATATTAATGCCATTCTTATCCGTAGCGAGAGGATATTTTCAAGGATTTAATAATATGATGCCGACGGCTGTTTCACAAGTAATCGAACAAACGATTCGTGTATCTATTATTGTCTTTTTATCACTATTCCTTATTGCTCACGGATTTGATCTATATACAGTCGGTGCAGGTGCTATGTTAGGTTCGATTGCAGGCGGGCTTATTGGGATTATCGTACTTTTACTTTATATGCGTCATGATTTTCGCGCCATTTTCTTTAAAAGCTTGAAGAGAGTTGGGGGAAAAAGAAGAATTGTTAAAATCCTTTTTTGGCAAGGAATAGCTATTTGTGTTAGTAATTTAGTCCTTATTTTTATACAAATGGCAGATTCGGTTTCCTTCTATACTTTACTCATTGGGGCAGGGGAACAGGCTGAAAGTGCAAAGGTACTAAAAGGTGTTTATGACAGAAGTATCCCTCTCATGCAATTAGGTACTGTCGTGACAACTTCTTTCTCATTGTCACTTATTCCGATTATTACAGCGGCAAAGGAAAGAGGAGATCTTGCTTTTATTCAAGAAAAGGTAAAGTTAGCGATGAAAATAACACTTGTTATTGGATTTGCAGCAGCCATCGGATTAACTTGTATTATTCAGCCTACAAATATTATGTTATTTGAGAATAGTGATGGGTCAGATGTGTTATCGATTTTATCTTTATCTATTTTATTTAGTTCATTGTCAATTACAACTGCTTCTATTTTACAAGGGCTGGGACAAACATTAAAACCAGCAATATTCGTTGTATTTGGAGGTTGTTTGAAGTTAGTTTTAAACTATATGTTAATGCCGCATTTTGGAGTTAAAGGAGCTGCGATTGCAACTTTAATTGCGCTTGTTGTAATTGCCTTGTTAAATAGTGTATTACTTATGCAATCTGTATCGGGGTCGCTTATTGATAAGCAGAAGATGTTCGGTATAGTTATTAGTGGTATCGGTATGGGATTTGTATTAATAATGTTTATTCGTGTGTTACAAATGTCTGGGTTAGTAATTGATGGGAATCATAGAGGAATCGCGACATTTGAAGCGTTGTTAGGTGTAGCTATTGGCGGATTGACATACATGTTTTTAATTTTAAAATTACGTGTATTTACAAAAGAAGAATTAGGATCCGTTATGAAAAAAGAGAAAAAAGAAGGTTCATTGAAGAAGAGTGGATAGAGGTGACAGGTTGTGAGTGGAATCATTACTATTTTAGGATTAGGTGCTGGTGAATTAGATCAGCTAACGATGGGCGTATACCGAAAGATAAAAGTAGCAGACCATATGTTTGTTAGAACGAAGGAGCACCCGGTTATAGAAGAGTTGGAGAAAGAAGGTATAAAATATACGGCTTTCGACAATATATATGAAGCGCATGATACATTTGAAATTGTATATGAAACAATTGCGAATACATTGCTAGAACAAGCTGAAGGTGCAGAAATTATTTATGCTGTTCCAGGTCATCCGCTAGTAGCAGAAAGAACAGTTCAGCTACTTTTAGAAAAAGGAGAAGTAGCAAATGTTGAAGTGCGAATTGAAGGTGGACAAAGTTTCCTTGATCCAATGTTCGCAAGTTTAAAAATCGATCCGATTGAAGGATTCCAATTAATTGATGCTACATCATTTGAAAGAGGGCAATTAGAATTACGTCAACATTTAATCTTTTGCCAAGTGTATGATGCGTTCGTTGCTTCAGATGTGAAGTTAACATTAATGGAAATATTGCCAGATGATTATGAAGTGTATATCGTAACAGCTGCAGGAACTTCGTTTGAACAAGTCAAAAAGGTACCGTTGTACATGTTAGATCATGAAACAGAATTGAATAATTTAACGAGTGTGTATGTACCACCAGTTCAGGAACGTGCATCCTTGTATCAACAGTTTGATGTACTGAGAGAAATTATTGCAGACCTTCGTGGACCGAATGGTTGTCCGTGGGATAAAAAGCAAACACATCAATCTTTAAAGAAGTATTTAATTGAGGAAGCTTATGAAGTATTGGAAGCAATTGATGAAGAGGACGATGATCACTTAGTAGAAGAGCTAGGTGATATATTATTACAAGTCATGCTTCATGCCCAAATTGGAGAGGATGAAGGTTGGTTCTCCATCGATGATATTATTCGAACTTTATCGGAGAAAATGGTTCGTCGTCATCCACATGTGTTTGGAAATGTAGATGTAAATAATGCTGAAGAAGTGATTGTGAATTGGGAAGAAATTAAAAAACAAGAAAAGGGATTCGTAAAAGAATCTGTTTTAACTGGAATTCCAAAAAGTTTGCCGCAATTAATGCGTGCCTATGAAATTCAGAAGAAAGCTGGAAAGGTTGGATTTGATTGGGTTGATGTACAGCCAATGATAGAGAAAGCCCTAGAAGAATGGCAAGAATTCCAGCAAGAAGTTATAAATATGGATGAGGAAAAGATGCTAGGTGAATTTGGCGATTTACTATTTGCATTTGTTAACATAGCTCGTCATTATAAATTAGATCCAGAAGAAGCATTACGTTCAACTAATGAGAAATTTATGAGGCGTTTTTTATACATGGAAGCAAAAGTAGCTGAAATGAATAAAGAAATGCAAGATCTGTCATTAGAACAGTTGGATGTTTTATGGGAAGAGGCAAAGCAAACAGAGCGTTAATAGGGGGATTTGATATGCGTCTAGATAAATTTTTGAAAGTGTCACGTTTAATTAAAAGAAGAACATTAGCAAAAGAAGTATCTGATCAAGGAAGAATATCTATCAATGGTCAAGTCGCAAAAGCGAGTTCAGATGTGAAAGTGGCTGATGAATTAACAATTCGTTTCGGTCAAAAAATAGTAACGGTGAAAGTAAATGAATTGAAAGAAACAACAAAAAAAGAAGATGCAGCAAATATGTATAGCCTAGTTCGCGAAGAAAAAGTAAAAGCAGAAGAGGGCTTGTTCTAAAATCTGCTATCCCTTCATACATTACTATTAGCTAGTATAAAGCTATGGGGGGATTTTCGTGAATAATGGTTACTCACCTATGTCTTCTAATCAACAAAATGTTTCTGTAGAGCATGATATTATTATGCGTGGTAGGCGTGTGATCGATATTACTGGTGTAAAACAAGTAGAGAGTTTTGATAGCGAAGAATTTTTACTCGAGACTGTCATGGGTTTTTTAACAATTCGTGGACAAAATTTGCAAATGAAGAATTTAGATGTGGAAAAAGGTGTTGTATCGATTAAAGGTAAGGTTCATGAGATGTTGTATATTGATGAGAATCAAGGGGAGAAAACTAAAGGCTTCTTTAGTAAGTTGTTTAAATGAGTCTAACAATTCAGTTGTATACAATGCTTTCGATGATCGGAATGGGTGCTTGGATTGGAGCATCATTAGATACATACCAACGTTTTTTAAAGCGTCAGGAACGTAAACGTTGGCTTGTATTTATACATGATATACTATTTTGGGTTGTCCAAGCATTATTCGTTTTTTATGTATTACTTCTCGTAAATGAAGCTGAACTACGTATATATGTATTTTTGGCATTATTATGTGGTTTTGCGGCATATCAAAGCTTATTGAAAGCACTATACATGAGGTTGTTAAATTTTCTCATCTATATTTTTGTGCAAACAACACATTTTTTTGTTCGAATTATACAGCTACTCATGATAAAACCTGTTATTATTATAGCGCAGCTATTTATTGCATTTATATTATTCTTATTTCGTATACTGCTTTCAATTGGACATGTGTTATGGAAAATGGTGATTTGGATATTACTTTTCATATGGAAAGTTTTTTTCTGGCCTGTTCGATTTATTGCTTTGCTCATATGGAAACTTCTCCCTAATCGTGTTAAACTTTTTATAATGAAACATGTAGGGTTCCTGCAATATATAGCAAAATTGAAGGGACACATCTTCCAACTATGGGAGCGTATAAAAAAGAAGTTAGGGGGACCTCGGAAATGAGGGAACTGAGACAAAGAACAATCGAAAAACAGAGTCCAAATCCTGTTAAAGAGCATATAATACAAACGGATGAGAACAGGAAGCGACTTTATCGCCGTTTAGCGGTTTTTCTTGTCTTTGCTTTTACAATTATTGCGAGTATTAGTGTAACTTTTTATCAACAAAACAGTTCCATTAAAGCAAAAGAAGCAAAAGTTAAGGACATGAAAAAAGAACTAGATTCATTAACGAATAAAGAAAAAAGTCTAAAAGACGAAGTTCAAAAGTTAAATGATGAAGAGTACGTATTAAAGATTGCTAGAAGGGATTATTTCTTCTCCGGAAAAGGGGAGATAATTTTTCCTGTTTCTAAGTAGAGTATGTCTTATTGACACTATATTTTAGGATTATATATAATAAAGTAAAATTTGACTTTTTAATCACTAAGGAGGAGCATTTTTTTTATGTCAATCGAGGTAGGCAGCAAGTTACAGGGTAAAGTAACAGGTATTACAAATTTTGGGGCTTTTGTGGAGCTGCCAGAAGGCTTAACGGGTCTTGTTCATATTAGTGAAGTTGCTGATAATTATGTGAAAGATATTAACGATCACTTAAAAGTGGGCGACCAAGTAGAAGTAAAAGTTATTAATGTTGAAAAAGATGGGAAAATTGGTCTATCTATTAAAAAAGCGAAAGAACGTGAAAAAACAGAAGGAGATCGTCCACGCGGTGAATACCAACGCGGTGGTGATCAACAACGTTCTGGACGTCCACAACGTAATAATCGCTCTTTCAACAGAGATAATCGCGGTGGCGGTAACGACCGAGCTCCAAAAGAAACATTTGAGCAAAAGATGGCACGCTTCTTAAAGGATAGCGAAGATCGTTTAACTTCTTTAAAGCGTAACACAGAGTCTAAACGTGGTGGCCGTGGCGCACGTCGCGGATAATAAGAACGTTTAGTTTTTAACATATAGAGAGGTACCCAGAGTGATGGCTCAGGGTGCTTTTTTATATGTGAAAATATATTTTTTAAAAAAGTTTTTGAGATGTGTTGACTTTAAATGATATCTGATGTAAGATACTAATTGTCCGTTAAATAAGACGACATGGCGGTGTAGCTCAGCTGGCTAGAGCGTACGGTTCATACCCGTGAGGTCGGGGGTTCGATTCCCTCCGCCGCTATATTTAATTTAACGGCCCGTTGGTCAAGTGGTTAAGACACCGCCCTTTCACGGCGGTAACACGGGTTCGAATCCCGTACGGGTCATCTAAAAAGATCATGCAAACTTGCATGATCTTTTTTTGTTAAATAAAAAAGTAAGACATACAATACTTCTACAAAATCACCTTAAATTTTCTGAATCTTCAATATAATAAAGAGAGATAAATTACATACTATGTATATATGTAGAGTTATTTCGAATAAAAAGTCGAACGATTATAAAAGTGAAAACTGTTGTTTTGACAAAAATCCCAATAAGCATCTTTTATAATGACAGTAATTAAACTATGCAGGTGGTGTTAAAAATATGCCTAAAGCAGGAAGGAATACTATGAATACAAGTGCATTGGCAATGAATGAAAGTCAGCTTGGAGGAATAAAGTGGACGAGTAAGTTGCGAATGAAGTTTGAACAAGTTTTCTTTAGATGGGGATTTATTATTGTTGTTATTGGTTTTCTTTTGGGAAGAGCATATATATTAACAAACATTTTACCGTTTGCATTACCGTTTTTCGCTGCCGTTTATGTTATGAAGCGAGATAAAATGCCGCTCGCATTCCTAGCTTTAATGGGAGGAGCACTTTCAGTTTCGATAGATAATTTATTTTTTACTTTCGCGTCTATCTTTACTTTCTTCATTTATAATATCTTCTTTAGTCGGTTTACACGTAAAACTGTTGGACTTGTACCATTCCAAGTATTTATCTCCGCATTAACCGCACATTTAGTTGTTGTATATTTTGCACAGCAAACTATCACCATGTACGATTTGCTCGTTAGTACGATTGAAGCGGGGCTTAGTTTCGTATTAACGATGATATTTTTACAAAGTGTTCCGCTCTTAGTAGAAAGGAAAGGGAAACAACAAGCATTAGAGACAGAAGAAATTGTTTGTTTAATTATATTACTAGCATCTGTTTTAACAGGTACGACGGATTGGTTTGTATATGACGCTTCTATTCAACATATTTTCACTAGATATTTAGTGTTAGTATTTGCCTTCATCGCCGGCGCTGCTACAGGATCCACAGTGGGGGTTGTCACCGGCTTAATATTAAGTTTAGCGAATGTGTCCAGTTTGTCTCAGCTTAGCCTTCTTGCTTTTTCTGGATTGCTTGGAGGGTTATTGAAAGAAGGGAAGCGTCTAGGCGTTAGTTTAGGTTTGTTAATTGGGACAAGCTTAATTACATTATATGTAGATAAGCAAACGAACATTGTAACAACTTTAATTGAATCAGGTGTGGCAATTGTTTTCTTTTTATTAACACCGAAACTTGTTCTGGATCGCATTGCTAAATTTATGCCGGGAACACAAGAGCATTCACAAGATCAACAACAATATTTAAGAAGAATGCGCGATGTTACAGCGAACAAAATTAATCAATTTGCAAATGTGTTTGCGGCTTTATCTAATAGCTTTTCTGTATATGGTTATGTGGAGGAGGAAGATAAAGAAACAGAGGCAGATTTATTTTTAAGTACAATTACTGCGAAAACATGTCAAACGTGCTTTAAAAAGGATCAATGCTGGGTGGTTAATTTCGACAAAACGTATGATTATATGAAACAAATAATGAGTGAAACGGAAGAAGGAACACTGCAGCATAATCGGAAGTTAGTTCGTGAATGGGACAAGCATTGTGTGAGAGGTAAGAAAGTAACAGATTTAGTAGCCGGTGAATTAGATCACTTTTATGAGGGACAAAAATTACGAAAACAAATGAAAGAAAATCGCAGAATAGTAGCGGAGCAATTATTAGGCGTATCAAAAGTTATGGAGGATTTCGCACAGGAAATACAAAGAGAGCGAGAAAATCATCAAGTACAGGAAGAACAAATTTTGCAAGCGTTTCGTGATTTTGGCGTCGAAGTGGAGCATGTTGATATTTATTGTTTAGATAGAGGGAGCATTGATATTGAGATGTTAATTCCGGCTGCATCTAATGAGCATGGTGAGTGCGAAAAATTAGTTGCGCCGATGCTTTCGGATATTCTAAAAGAAAATATTGTCGTTAAACATGAAGAAAAGTCTTCTTATCCAAATGGTCACAGTTTAATATCATTTGGTTCAGCAAAGACGTATTCTCTTGATACGGGATTGGCTACAGCTGCAAAAGGCGGTGGGTTTGTTTCGGGTGATTCTTATGCGATGATGGATTTGAGTGTGGGTAAGTATGCACTTGCGATTAGTGACGGTATGGGAAATGGGCAACGAGCTCATATGGAGAGTAAGGAAACGGTAAAATTATTACAAAAAATACTTCAATCAGGTATTGATGAGGAAATAGCAATTAAATCGATCAATTCAATTCTTTCTTTAAGAACGACAGAAGAGATGTTTACAACGCTGGATTTGGCGATGGTAGATTTACGGGATGCGAATGCGAAATTTTTAAAGATCGGATCGACGCCGAGTTTTGTTAAACGCGCAAATAATATTTTGAAAATTGAAGCAAGTAATTTGCCAATGGGGATCATTGAAGATGTTGAGGTTGATGTAGTGGGTGAGCAATTAAAAACGGGCGATATTCTTATTATGATGAGCGATGGTATTTTTGAAGGAGCGCAGCATGTGGAGAACCATGAATTATGGATGAAACGAAAAATTAAGGAACTGCAAACCGAGGACCCGCAAGAAATTGCTGATATCATTATGGAAGAAGTGATTCGTTCTTGTGATGGTTATATAAATGACGATATGACAATTGTTGTGGCGAAAGTAAAGAAGAATATGCCGAAGTGGGCTACGATTCCAATTGTAGGAATGCAGGCGCAATAAAGTAAAACTTTAATCAGTGGGGGTTCTTCATCCCCGCAGATAAAAAGCCCGTGCCAATCGGGCTTTTTATCTGCTACTGATTCATATAGTCTATTCTGAAAAACCTAGGCGAATTCCTAGGTTTTTTTGCTTTAAAAGGTAATGTTATTATTTTTTTGAATATGTGCGGAGGATGTAAGATAAAAATGTAATTTTTGTATATCTTTTTTTTGCACAATGTTTGTAAAAGTTGTACCATTATAGACAAGGTAACTAACGTTGCTGTTCTTGTTTAATGAAAGGTGATTACGAAGTTGAAAGATACATTTGTTGAAAAGGTAGATGACTTTGTAAAGCAGCATGATGTATTAAAGGAACGTTCAACAATTGTTGTAGGAGTTTCGGGTGGCCCTGACTCTTTAGCTCTTCTATATTATTTGTTAGAAAAAAGGGCAGAAAAACAGTTGGAAATTGTAGTAGCGCATGTGGATCATATGTTTAGAGGCGATGAATCTCATGAGGATTTACAGTTTGTGCAGGATCTTTGTAAAGGACTGGGAGTTATTTGCGAAACGATAAGGGTTAACGTGTCGCAATATCAACAGCAATACGGAATGAATGCGCAGGTTGCTGCTAGAGAATGCAGATATGCATTTTTGGAAAGAATAATGAAGAAATATGATGCGAGATATGTAGCTCTTGGGCATCATGGAGATGATCAAGTAGAAACGATTTTAATGCGCCTTGTACGAGGGAGTACTCCGAAAGGGTATGCAGGAATTGCAGTGAAGCGTCCTTTTCATAATGGATATTTAATTAGGCCCTTACTTGGAGTAACGAAGGAAGAAATTGTTAAATACTGTAATGAGCTAAATTTAATTCCCCGTATAGATCCGAGTAATAAAAAGGAAGTATATACAAGGAATCGATTACGTAAATATGTCCTTCCTCATTTGAAAGAAGAAAATCCACAAGTGCATGAGAAATTTCAAAAATTTAGCGTGCAGATGCAAGAGGATGAGGCTTATTTGCAGGAATTAGCTTTTGAGAAAATGAATAAAGTAATTACAAAAAAAAGTGATAAACAAATTAGCTTATCAATTCCTGCCTTTGAATCCATGTCTATGCCTTTACAAAGAAGAGGGATTCAACTAATATTAAACTATCTTTATGAATATAAGATTCCATCTTCTCTTTCCTCTATACATATTGACAAAGTGATTGAGTTTTTTAAGCGGACACAACCTTCGGGTTCACTTGATTTCCCAGGTGATTTAAAAATTGTTCGCACATACGAGGAGTGTAGCTTTGGATTTAAACAAGAAATTGTTTCTCCTTTTTCGCAAGATTTATCAGTACCCGGGACAATTACGCTATCGAACGGGGATGAACTTGTAATAGAGGTGAGCGAAGATATACCAAGTAACATGAATGAAACAGTATTTGTTGCTAAGTATAATGATATATCATACCCACTTCGTATTCGTTCTAGGGAAAATGGAGATCGCATGTCAATACAAGGTATGAATGGCACAAAAAAGATAAAAACTATTTTTATCGAAGCAAAAGTACCAAGAGAAAAAAGAGAAGCATGGCCGGTCGTTTGTGATGCAAGTGGGAATATTATTTGGATACCCTTGTTGAAGCGATCTGCATTTGCTGTTTCGAAAGAGATGGCAAAGAAGGATAAATATATGATTATTCACTACAAAAGCAAGGAGTCTTCCGGGAGGATAATGAAATGATGAATCAAGATATCGAAAAAGTATTAATTTCTGAAGAACAAATACAAGAAAAGGTGCGCGAATTAGGTGCAATTATTGCAGAGGATTATAAAAACACAGTACCTCTTGCAATTGGTGTATTAAAAGGCGCAATGCCATTCATGGCAGATTTATTAAAGAGAACAGATACATATCTTGAAATGGATTTTATGGCTGTATCTAGTTACGGTCACTCTACTGTTTCAACAGGCGAAGTGAAAATTTTAAAAGATCTTGATACTTCTGTAGAAGGTCGCGATATTTTAATCGTTGAGGATATTATTGATAGCGGTCTTACGCTAAGTTACTTAGTGGACCTATTTAAATATCGTAAAGCGAAGTCTGTAAAAATTGTTACGTTATTAGACAAACCAACAGGCCGCAAGGTAGATTTGAAAGCGGATTATGTTGGATTTACTGTCCCACATGAATTTGTTGTAGGATATGGATTAGATTATAAAGAGCAGTACCGTAATCTTCCTTATGTAGGAGTATTAAAACCAAGCGTTTACTCAAATTAATTAAATACAGGCGTTACAATTGTATAGGAAAGTTTTTCTATGTTACGATTTACAATAGTGTTTATGCCGTGAGAGGAGGTTAGGAATGAATCGTATCTTCCGTAATACCATCTTTTATTTACTGATATTCCTAGTAGTAATTGGAATCGTGAGCTATTTTAATGGTTCAACGCAAAAAACGACATCAGTTAGCTACGATAAATTCATTACTAAACTAGAAAAAGGTGAAGTGCGCAATGTGCAACTTCAACCGAAAAATGGTGTGTTTGAGGTAAAAGGACAATTTAATACTTCTAGCCAAGGAGAACAATTTGTTACTTATGCACCAAATACTGAGGAATTACAAAAGAAAATTAATGATAAAGCGCAAGGTGCTGAAGTTAAGTATCAACCAGCAGAAGAAACAAGTGCTTGGGTAACCTTCTTTACTTCTATCATTCCGTTTGTCATTATCTTCATTTTATTCTTCTTCTTATTAAACCAAGCTCAGGGCGGGGGTAGCCGTGTTATGAACTTCGGGAAAAGTAAGGCGAAGTTATATAATGACGAAAAGAAAAAAGTTCGTTTCAGAGATGTTGCTGGAGCGGATGAAGAGAAACAAGAGCTTGTTGAGGTAGTTGAATTCTTGAAAGATCCTCGTAAGTTTGCTGAAGTTGGTGCCCGTATTCCTAAGGGTGTTCTGTTAGTGGGACCTCCAGGTACAGGTAAAACTTTATTAGCACGTGCTGTTGCAGGTGAAGCTGGCGTTCCATTCTTCTCTATCAGTGGTTCTGACTTCGTAGAGATGTTTGTCGGTGTCGGTGCATCCCGTGTACGTGATTTATTCGAAAATGCAAAGAAAAATGCTCCTTGTATCATTTTCATTGATGAAATTGATGCAGTAGGACGTCAACGTGGCGCAGGTCTTGGTGGTGGCCATGATGAGCGTGAGCAAACGCTGAACCAATTACTTGTTGAAATGGATGGATTCGGTGCAAACGAAGGTATTATTATCATCGCTGCAACAAACCGTCCCGATATTCTTGATCCAGCATTATTACGTCCAGGTCGTTTTGATCGTCAAATTACAGTAGATCGTCCAGATGTAAATGGTCGTGAAGCTGTACTTAAAGTACATGCTCGTAATAAACCGCTTGATGATCATATCAACTTAAGAGCAATTGCAACTCGTACACCAGGGTTCTCTGGTGCCGATCTTGAAAATTTATTAAACGAAGCTGCTTTAGTAGCTGCGCGTCAAGATAAGAAGAAAATTGATATGAGTGACATTGATGAAGCGACGGATCGTGTTATTGCAGGTCCAGCTAAGAAAAGTCGTGTTATCTCTGAAAAAGAACGTAATATCGTTGCATTCCATGAAGCTGGTCATACTGTAATTGGTGTTGTCCTTGATGAAGCAGATATCGTTCATAAAGTAACAATTGTCCCTCGTGGTCAAGCTGGTGGATATGCAGTAATGCTTCCGAAAGAAGATCGTTACTTCATGACAAAACCAGAGTTACTTGATAAAATCACTGGTTTACTTGGTGGTCGAGTAGCTGAAGAGATTGTGTTTGGTGAAGCAAGCACAGGTGCTCACAACGACTTCCAACGTGCGACTGGTATTGCAAGACGTATGGTTACGGAGTTCGGTATGAGTGATAAGCTTGGACCGATGCAATTCGGTAGCTCGCAAGGTGGTCAAGTGTTCTTAGGAAGAGACTTCCATTCAGAACAAAACTACAGTGATGCAATTGCACATGAAATCGATGTGGAAATGCAAACGATTATAAAAGAATGTTATGCCCGCGCGAAACAAATTCTTACTGAAAAACGTGATAAGCTAGATATTATTGCGAAAACGTTACTTGAAGTAGAAACGTTAGATGCAGAGCAAATCAATCATTTATATGATTACGGCAGATTGCCAGAGCGTCCAACATCTTCAGATGATGTAAAAGTAAACATCAATATGAAGAAGGACGATGAAGACGTAGAAGATAAGTAAGAGATAAAGGAGTGACAATTGTCACTCCTTTTTTATTTGTAGAAAAATAATAAGTTGGAAAAATTTTTAATAAAATTAGTATTAAAAATTGAAATAGAGAGTAATCTTTTTGTAAAATGATGAGGATAGAAAAGCTGATTATATAAGTATGTGTGATATGATGTTTTTATAAGTTTTATACATACTACATAAATATAGATTAAATAAGATAAGTGGTGAGAATATGATTTTTGTATTGGATGTAGGGAACACAAATGCTGTACTAGGCGTATTTCAAGATGGGGAGCTTCGTCAGCATTGGCGTATGGAAACAGATCGTCACAAGACGGAAGATGAATATGGAATGCTTGTAAAGCAGTTACTTGAGCATGAGGGTCTTTCATTTGAAGATGTGAAAGGTATTATTGTGTCTTCAGTTGTACCACCAATTATGTTTGCTTTAGAGCGCATGTGTGAAAAGTATTTTAAAATTAAACCGCTTGTAGTAGGGCCCGGGATAAAAACAGGGCTAAATATTAAATATGAAAATCCGCGTGAAGTAGGCGCAGACCGAATTGTAAATGCAGTAGCGGGAATCCATTTATATGGAAGTCCGCTTATTATTGTCGATTTCGGTACGGCTACTACATATTGTTATATTAACGAAGAGAAGCATTACATGGGTGGAGTTATTACACCGGGAATTATGATTTCAGCGGAAGCCTTATATAGTAGAGCGGCAAAACTTCCTCGTATTGAAATTACAAAACCAAGTAGTGTTATTGGGAAGAATACAGTAAGTGCGATGCAATCTGGTATTCTTTACGGATATGTTGGACAAGTGGAAGGTATTGTTAAGCGTATGAAAGAGGAAGCTAAACAGGAACCAAAAGTTATTGCAACAGGTGGATTAGCGAAATTAATTTCAGAAGAATCAAATGTAATTGATATCGTAGATCCGTTTTTAACGTTAAAAGGTTTGTATATGTTATATGAACGTAATGCAAATTTACAGTATGAGAAAGGTGAATAAATAAGTATGAAAGATTATTTAGTAAAAGCTTTAGCATTTGATGGAGAAGTACGTGCGTATAGTGTGCGTACAACAAATACAGTAAGTGAAGCGCAAAGACGTCACGACACGTGGAGAACTGCTTCAGCAGCGCTTGGTCGTTCTTTAACTGCGGGTACAATGATGGGTGCGATGTTAAAAGGTGATCAGAAGTTAACAATTAAGGTAGAGGGTAACGGTCCGATTGGTCCAATCTTAGTGGATGCTCATGCAAATGGGGATGTACGTGGTTATGTAACGAACCCGCATGTTGATTTTGAAGGAACAGAACAAGGAAAACTACGTGTATATCAAGCGGTGGGAACAGAAGGATTTGTAACTGTAATTAAAGATATTGGTATGCGCGAGCCGTTTATTGGTCAATCTCCAATTGTTTCAGGTGAATTAGGAGAAGACTTCACGTACTATTTTGCAGTTTCTGAACAGACGCCTTCTTCTGTTGGTGTTGGTGTTCTTGTAAATGGAGATGACAGCGTATTAGCGGCGGGTGGATTTATCCTTCAAATTATGCCGGGCGCACAGGAAGAAACAATTTCATTCATTGAAGATCGTTTGCAAAAAATCCCTCCTGTATCAACATTGATCGAACAAGGTCTTTCTCCAGAAGAGCTACTATATGCAGTTCTTGGGGAAGATAAAGTAAAAGTATTAGAAACTATGGATGTTCAATTTAATTGCACTTGCTCACGTGAACGTATTGAGAGTGTGTTAATTAGTTTAGGTAAAACAGAATTAGAGCAAATTCGTGAAGAAGAAGAAGAGACGGAAGTGCACTGTCATTTCTGTAATGAACGATATAAATTCTCTAAAGAAGATATTACAAGCATAATTGTGAACTTGTAATAAGGAAGTTTGGGTGGAGAATTGTTCGTTCGGATAGATTGACAAACAGGGAATTTTCTGACAAAATCTAAATATAGATAAAACCAATAAAAATACTCGGTGTTAGGAGTGACAGGAATGCGAGTGGCACAATCAGTTTCAGAATTAATCGGGAAAACGCCGATCGTTAAGTTGAACCGCATCGTAGAATCAGACAGCGCAGATGTATACTTAAAATTAGAATTTATGAATCCTGGGAGCAGTGTTAAAGATCGTATTGCATTAGCTATGATTGAAGATGCTGAAAAGAAAGGATTATTAAAAGAAGGCGATACAATCATTGAGCCAACAAGTGGTAACACAGGAATTGGTTTAGCGATGGTAGCGGCCGCTAAAGGATATAAGGCGATTTTAGTAATGCCAGAAACAATGAGTATTGAGCGTCGTAATTTATTACGTGCTTACGGTGCTGAATTAGTATTGACTCCAGGTCCTGAAGGAATGGGTGGGGCAATTCGTAAAGCGACTGAATTAGCGAAAGAGCATGGCTACTTTATACCGCAACAGTTCCAAAATCAATCAAATCCAGAAATTCATCGTTTAACAACAGGTCCAGAAATTGTTGAACAAATGGGTGATCAATTAGATGCGTTTATTGCAGGTATTGGTACAGGTGGAACAATTACTGGTGCTGGTGAAGTGCTGAAGGAAGCGTATAAAGATATTAAAATTTATGCGGTAGAACCTGCGGACTCACCAGTATTATCTGGTGGGAAGCCGGGTCCACATAAAATCCAAGGAATTGGGGCGGGATTCATCCCAGAGACATTGGATGTAAAGGTATATGATGAAATTATTCAAGTAAAAACAGAGCAAGCGTTTGAATATGCGAGAAGAGTGGCTAAAGAGGAAGGTATTTTAGTTGGTATCTCTTCAGGAGCAGTTATTTATGCAGCGACAGAAGTTGCGAAAAAATTAGGTAAAGGGAAAAAAGTACTTGTTATTATTCCAAGTAACGGTGAACGTTATTTAAGTACACCACTTTATCAATTTGAATCATAATTGAATGTGATTGAAAAGCATCCTTGAAAAAGGATGCTTTTTTCTTTTTGGATTGGAAATAGGAAAAGAGTGATTGACTAGAAAACTTCATGTAAAATAAGAGGTAGTATAATTAATTTATTTTCACTAACCTTCGAGTATAATCATTTTCTATATAAAGAGCTTATGTAGTTTGAGGTGGTTAATCTAAGAGGGTGGGATAAAAGAAGACGGGGTGTTGATATGCAACGAAGAAAATCTTTAGCGCTTTCTATTCCATATCAGTTAGATTTCTTTAAGCAATATAAATTTCTTTCTCAGGATAAGCCGCAACATATTTTGCTAGAAAGCGGACGTGGCGGTCGTTATAACATAGTGGGGTTAAACCCAGTAGCGGTAATCCAAGGGAAGGGTGAAACGTTACATATAAGCGAAAGTGGTAAGGAAACAATAAAGCAAGGGAATCCATTAGATTTAATGCAAGAATATATGGAAAAATGGAAAACAGACTACAATCCAGAGTACCCGCCGTTTCAAGGTGGTGCGATTGGCTACTTTAGTTATGATTGTATCCGTTATATCGAAAAACTCCCTTCTCTTGCAGAGGATGATCTGAATATACCCGATATATTCTTTTTATTATTTGACGATGTGTTCGTCTATGATCAAGAAGAAAAAGTATTGTGGATTATTACACATTATGCAGATAAGCATGCAGAGGCGGAAGAACGATTACATGAATGGAAGAATCTTTGGGCGGCAGAAGTGCCTGAAGTGACTATGCCGTTTGAACGTCCTGAAAAGAAAAATGAAGCGGTTGCTTTTACAGAAGAAGGCTTTATGAAGGCTGTTGAACGTATTCAAGAATATATTGGAAATGGTGATGTGTTTCAAGTAAACTTGTCGACAAGGCAAGAAAGAACTTTACAAACGCATCCGCTAGAAATTTATACAAGTCTTCGTAAAATTAATCCATCTCCATATATGGGATACTTGGAGCTTGGGGATTTTCAAATTGTTAGTGCTTCGCCTGAATTGCTAATTAAAAAACAAGGGCAAGAAGTAAGCACAAGACCAATTGCTGGTACAAGATCCCGCGGTACGAATGAACAAGAGGATGAAGAATTAGCGAGGGAATTAATTGAGAACGAAAAGGAACGAGCGGAGCATGTAATGCTTGTAGATTTAGAACGAAATGATTTAGGGCGCGTTTGTAAATATGGCACTGTAGAAGTAGATGAATTTATGGTAATTGAAAAGTACTCACATGTTATGCATATCGTTTCTAATGTGCGTGGTGAGGTGGAAGAAGATAAGGATGCTTTCGATTTAGTGAAAGCTGTATTCCCTGGTGGAACAATTACTGGTGCCCCGAAAATACGTACGATGGAAATTATTGAAGAATTAGAACCTGTTCGCCGAGGGATTTATACAGGTTCAATTGGTTGGATTGGTTATTCTGGAGATACGGAATTGAATATTGTAATTAGAACGCTTCTTGCTAAAGATGGGCAAGCGCATGTGCAAGCAGGAGCGGGAATTGTAATTGATTCAAATCCGAAAAATGAATATAAAGAGTCGTTAAAAAAGGCAATTGCTTTATGGCGTGCAAAAGAAAGTAGCGAAGAAACGGTTAGGTGAGAGAAATGATATTAATGATTGATAATTATGATTCTTTTACATTTAATTTAGTGCAATTTCTTGGAGAACTTGGACAAGAGCTTGTTATTAAGCGTAATGATGAAGTGACTATTGCAGATATTGAGAATATGAAACCAGATTTCTTAATGATTTCACCAGGTCCATGTAGTCCGAATGAAGCGGGAATTAGTATGGAAGCTATTAAATACTTTGCAGGAAAGCTTCCGATTTTTGGAGTTTGTCTTGGGCATCAATCTATTGCGCAAGTCTTTGGTGGAGAAGTTGTTCGAGCAGAGCGATTAATGCATGGGAAAACGTCGCCTATGCATCATGATGGAAAGACGATTTTCTCGGACATTCCTAATCCATTTACTGCAACGCGTTATCATTCCCTTATTGTGAAGAAAGAGACGTTACCTGATTGCTTAGAGGTAACATCTTGGACAGAGGAAGGGGAAATTATGGCGCTTCGTCATACAACATTACCGATTGAAGGTGTGCAGTTCCATCCGGAATCTATTATGACTTCTCATGGGAAAGAATTATTACAGAATTTCATTCGCAAATATAGTCCAAGCGTGGCATCATGTTAATTTACGTAAATGGTGAATATGTAGAAGCGAATGAAGCGAAAATTTCTCCTTATGACCATGGTTATTTATACGGACTTGGAGTTTTTGAGACGTTTCGTATTTATAATGGTCATCCTTTCTTGTTGGATGATCATTATAAACGTTTAATAGATGCGCTAGATACATTGCAAATCAAATGGACAATGACAAAAGATAATGTAATGCTTATTTTGAAAAATCTACTCGTTAAGAATGAATTGGAGCATGCGTATGTTCGTTTTAATGTATCGGCGGGTGTAGATGAAATAGGATTGCAAACCGAAATGTATGAAGAGCCGTCGGTTATTGTTTTTATAAAACCTTTACCAGCCCCAGGGGATATAGTGGAAAAAGAAGGGGTTGTTTTAAAACAAGTGCGAAATACACCAGAGGGTGCGTTTCGCTTGAAGTCCCATCATTATTTAAATAACATTTTAGGGAAACGTGAAATTGGAAATGTTGTGGATAAGGAAGGTATTTTCCTTACTGAAGCAGGTTATGTTGCAGAGGGTATTGTTTCGAATCTCTTTTTTGTGAAAGATAATGTTTTGTATACGCCTTCGCTAAAAACAGGGATTTTAAATGGTATCACTCGTGCATTTATTATAAAGGTTGCAGAGGAGCTTCGTATAGAAATAAAGGAAGGTTTCTTTACGAAAGATGAATTGCTTTCAGCAGATGAAGTTTTTGTAACGAATTCCATTCAAGAAATTGTTCCGCTTTATCATATAGAGGGACGAGATTTCCCGGGTAAAGTCGGAATGATTACAAAAAGGTTTATGCATCTTTATGAAATGCAGAGAGAGAAATTGTGGAGTAGAAATGAATTGCGAAGAGGAGATGTGTAATTTGAAGTGGGATTATGATTTGCGCTGCGGCGAATATACATTGAATTTAAATGAAAAGACATTAATTATGGGGATTTTAAATGTAACGCCAGATTCATTTTCTGATGGTGGGAGTTACAACGAAGTGGATGCTGCGGTGCGCCATGCGAAAGAAATGAAAGATGAAGGTGCTCATATTATTGATATTGGTGGTGAATCTACTCGCCCGGGTTTCGCTAAAGTTTCGGTGGAAGAAGAAATTAAACGAGTTGTTCCGATGATCCAGACGGTTTCGAAGGAAGTGAAATTGCCTATTTCTATCGATACGTATAAAGCAGAAGTTGCGAAACAAGCAATTGAGGCTGGTGCTCACATTATTAATGATATTTGGGGGGCGAAGGCGGAACCGAAAATTGCTGAAGTTGCAGCTCATTATGATGTACCTATCATCTTAATGCATAACCGTGACAATATGAGTTATCGTAATTTAATGGCGGATATGATTGCTGATTTGTATGACAGTATTAAAATTGCTAAAGCTGCTGGTGTACGAGATGAGAATATTATTTTAGACCCAGGTATTGGTTTTGCTAAGACGCCTGAACAAAACTTGGAAGCGATGCGTAATTTAGAACAGTTAAATGTACTAGGTTATCCAGTTCTTTTAGGCACTTCAAGAAAGTCCTTTATTGGACATGTACTAGATTTACCAGTAGAGGAACGTCTTGAGGGAACTGGAGCTACCGTTTGTCTCGGTATTGAAAAGGGCTGTGAATTTGTCCGTGTTCATGATGTGAAAGAAATGGCGCGTATGGCTAAAATGATGGATGCGATGATTGGTAAGGGGGTAAAGTAATTGGATAAAATTTATATCCATGATATGGAGTTTTACGGTTATCATGGTGTATTCCCAGAGGAAAATAAATTAGGTCAGAGGTTTAAAGTTGATTTAACGGTAGAATTGAATTTGAAACGTGCAGGAGAAAGTGATGAACTAGAGCATTCTGTCAATTATGGAGAGCTATTTGAATTGTGTAGGAAAGTTGTCGAAGATAGAACGTATAAGCTTGTAGAGAGCATCGCTGAAAATATCGCTACAAATATATTGAAACAATATGAGAGTATTTCACGATGTACAATTAAGGTAATTAAACCAGATCCGCCGATACCGGGGCATTATCGCGCTGTAGCGGTAGAAATTACGAGAGAACGTTCATGAATAATATAGCGTACATTGCATTAGGTTCAAATATTGGAGAGCGTTATACGTATTTAACTGAAGCGATTCAGTTTTTAAATAAAAGTCAGTATATCCAAGTTGATGATGTTTCATCAGTGTATGAAACTGATCCAGTTGGCTATACTGACCAAAGTTGCTTTTTAAATTTAGTTATAAAAATTTCTACCAATTTATCACCACAAGAATTATTGAAAGTAACGCAAAAAGTAGAGAATGACCTAGGAAGAAAAAGGGAAATTAGATGGGGACCGAGAACTATCGACCTTGACATCTTACTCTATAATCAAGAAAATATTGAAGCGGAGAATCTTATTATTCCGCATCCGCGGATGTTCGAAAGAGCTTTTGTTATCGTTCCGTTGTTAGAGATTAATCAAGATATAAAACAAGACATTTCACGTTCACAAGTAGAAGAAATGAAAAGGCGAGAGGGAGTAACGGTATGGAAGCAGAAAAATGGGGAAGACGCATTCGTGCTTTTCGAAAGCTGAAAGGCTATACACAAGAAGGTTTTGCTAAAGAATTAGGGGTATCTGTATCTGTTTTAGGTGAAGTTGAGAGAGGGAATCGATCGCCTTCCCAAGATTTTGTAGTAGAAGTTGCTAAAGCATTAAAGGTCTCGATAGATGAACTAATGCCAAAGTAATTATGAAGGAAGGAGTAAATCGAGTGTTAAAGATTGCAAATATTGAGATGAAAAATCCGGTTGTACTAGCACCGATGGCGGGAGTGTGTAACTCTGCATTCCGTTTAACAGTAAAAGAATTTGGTGCAGGCTTAGTTTGTGCTGAAATGGTAAGTGATAAGGCGATATTACTTAATAATAAGAGAACGTTAGATATGTTATATATCGACGAGAGAGAAAAGCCATTAAGTTTACAAATTTTTGGTGGAGAGAAAGAAACGCTTGTAGATGCTGCGAAATATGTAGATAAATATACGACAGCAGACATTATTGATATTAATATGGGTTGTCCAGTACCAAAAATCACTAAGTGTGATGCAGGAGCAAAATGGCTTTTAGATCCAAATAAAATATATGAAATGGTAGCGGCAGTTGTAGATGCTGTTGAAAAGCCAGTTACAGTTAAAATGCGTATTGGTTGGGATGAAGAACATATTTTCGCAATAGAAAATGCTAGAGCTGTTGAGCGTGCTGGTGGACAGGCAGTAGCAGTTCATGGACGTACACGAGTGCAAATGTATGAAGGAAAAGCAGATTGGGATATTATTAAACAAGTAAAGCAAGCTGTGAATATCCCGGTTATTGGAAATGGTGATGTTGAAACACCGCAAGATGCGAAGCGTATGCTTGATGAAATTGGTGTAGATGGTGTTATGATTGGCCGTGCTGCTCTTGGGGATCCGTGGATGATTTATCGTACGGTAAAGTATTTAGAGACGGGTGAATTAATGCCGGAACCAACAGTGCGCGAGAAAATTGATGTATGTATGTTGCATCTAGATCGTCTTATCGATTTAAAGAATGAAAATGTTGCTGTAAGAGAGATGAGAAAGCATGCGGCTTGGTATTTAAAAGGTGTTCGTGGTAATGCGAGTGTGCGTAATGGCATCAATACTTGCAACACACGTCAAGACCTTGCGAATGTATTAGGTGCATTTGTAGAAGAAGTAGAAGCGAAACAACAAACAATTTATGTTGGTTAATAAGGGAATGTAGAAGATTGACATTCTTCTACACACTTCCTATAATTACGTGAAAGAAAGAAGAACTGCCAGTTAGTTGCTGGCAGTTTTTCTAGTTGAGTAGAAAATGCTATACTGTATATATTGTAAAAATTAATAGAGCTGGAGTGATATCAATATCATGGATAACATGAACCACGAAGAATTAAACGACCAATTGCTTGTTCGTCGTGAAAAGCTACATAATTTACGTGAGCAAGGAATCGATCCGTTCGGTAAACGATTTGAACGCACAAATTCAACAACGGACTTAGTAAGTCTATATGGAGAATTCTCTAAAGAAGAATTAGAAGAGAAAGAAATCACTGTTTCTATCGCTGGTCGTATTATGACAAAACGCGGTAAAGGAAAAGCTGGATTCGCGCACATTCAAGATTTACACGGACAAGTTCAAATTTACGTTCGTAAAGATACTGTTGGAGATGAAGAGTACGAATTATTTACGACAGCAGATTTAGGTGACTTAGTAGGTATTGAAGGTAAAGTGTTCAAAACGAACGTTGGAGAACTTTCAGTAAAAGCAACAGGATTTACACTTTTAACGAAATCCCTTCGTCCATTACCGGATAAATACCATGGATTAAAAGATGTTGAACAACGTTACCGTCAACGTTACTTAGATTTAATTACAAGTATGGAAAGTCGTGAAACATTTGTTACTCGTAGTAAAATCATTCGTGAGATGAGAAGATATTTAGATGACAACGGTTATCTTGAAGTAGAAACGCCTATGATGCACGCGATTGCAGGTGGAGCATCTGCTCGTCCTTTCACAACGCACCATAATGCGTTAGATATGGAATTATATATGCGTATCGCAATTGAACTTCATTTAAAACGTCTTATTGTGGGTGGATTAGAAAAAGTTTATGAGATCGGCCGTGTATTCCGTAATGAGGGTGTATCAACTCGTCATAACCCTGAGTTTACGATGATTGAATTATATGAAGCATATGCTGATTATAATGATATTATGAAACTAACAGAAAATATGGTTGCTCATATTGCGAAAAAAGTATTGGGTACAACAACAATCCAATATGGTGATTATGAAATTAATCTAGAACCAGAATGGACACGTCTTCATATGGTAGATGCAATTAAGCAACACTCTGGAGCAGATTTCTGGAATCCAATGAGTGTAGAAGAAGCGCGTGAACTTGCAAAAGAACATAATGTAGAAATTAAGGATACAATGGAAGTTGGTCATATTATTAATGAGTTCTTCGAACAAAAAGTAGAAGATAAATTAATCCAACCAACATTTATTTATGGTCATCCGGTAGAAATTTCGCCACTTGCGAAAAAGAATGACGAGGATCCACGATTCACAGATCGTTTCGAGTTATTTATCGTTGCACGTGAACATGCAAATGCATTCACTGAGTTAAACGATCCAATCGATCAAAAAGAACGTTTTGAAGCTCAATTAAAAGAGCGCGAGCAAGGTAATGATGAAGCTCACATGATGGATGATGATTATATCGAAGCTCTTGAGTACGGTATGCCTCCTACGGGCGGATTAGGAATCGGTATTGATCGTTTAGTTATGTTATTAACAAATGCACCATCTATTCGCGATGTGCTATTATTCCCTGCTATGCGTCATAAGCAAGACTAAGCTTTGGAGATTTCTCCAAAGCTTTTTTTATTTTACTATGAGTGATTTGAAGGAAGTAGGTTTTGATAGGGATCGTTTAGAAATTATATTTATATAGAAGAAACATGCTATTTTTATGCTTTTTTACTAAGTTGAAAATTTTATTAGAAAAACTATTGCATTTTAATAAGCGAACTGGTATATTTATATTCGTTGCCACGAGAGGTAACAAAAGAAACAAACGAAAAACAACTTATTTTAAAAAAGTTGTTGACGAAAATATAACAAAATGTTATATTGATAAAGTCGCTTCTGAGCGACGAAGTAGTTCTTTGAAAACTGAACGAAACAAACAACGTGAAACGTCAATTTTTATTTTTAGATGCTAGACAAACTAAC
>NZ_JAEHCA010000030.1:0-48959 GCF_016483345.1 Bacillus cereus group sp. N24 | reverse complement strand
ATAGTTTCAAGTAAGAAGTAATAGCCATGATAAGGCTACATAGTTTCAAGTAAGAAGTAATAGCCATGATAAGGCTATATAGTGTCAAGTAAGAAGTAATAGCCATGATAAGGCTACATAGTTTCAAATAAGAGTTTATAGCCCCGATAAAGCTATATAGTTTCAAATAAGAGTTTATAGCCGTAATAAGGCTATGCAGTTTCAAATAAGAGCTTATAGCCATGATAAGGCTATGTAGTTTCAAATAAGAGCTTATAGCCATGATAAGGCTATGTAGTTTCAAATAAGAGCTTATAGCCGTGATAAGGCTATGTAGTTTCAAATAAGAGCTTATAGCCGTGATAAGGCTATATAGTTTCAAGTAAGAAGTAATAGCCGCGATAAGGCTACATAGTTTCAAGTAAGAAATAATAGCCGTGATAAGGCTATATAGTGTCAAGTAAGAAGTAATAGCCGCGATAAGACTATATAGTGTCAAATAAGAGTTTATAGCCCTGAGAAGGCTAAGTAGTTTTAAATAAGAAGCAGCTGGGGGATTGAAGTTTTGACTTAGAGTAACAAGTTATCTAGGCGTTAAGCAAAAAATCAGTGTGTTTAACTAATTTACTTTTAAAAATTGAAATTGTATTGTAAAGTAGTGATTTTATAAATAGAAGCAGTTTTATATAATTAAAGACAAGTAAAGAGGATTTAAATGATCAAAAATAAAAGGAGTAAAAACCAACTATTGTTCTGATTATTCAGATAACATTTCGACTTAAAGGTTATGCGGTTTTTCATCTAAATGGGAAAAATAAACGCATTTTGATTCAGTCATTCGTTTAAAGTGAACTTCCATCAGTGGGATTCTTATAGCCTGCGAATTGTGGGATGAAAAATGGACTAAGAATTTAATCTTAGTCCATTTCTTATTTTATATCCATTTTGTATGGAATGTACCTTCTTTATCTACTCGTTTATACGTATGCGCTCCGAAATAATCGCGCTGCGCTTGTAACAAGTTTGCAGGTAGTTTGGCAGTACGATAGCTGTCATAATAAGAAATTGCTGCTGAAAATGCAGGTATCGGAATGCCCTGTTGTACCGCCATTGAAATAATTTGGCGTAATCCACCTTGATATGACTCTACAATTTCTTTAAAGTATGGATCAAGTAAAAGATTCGGTAGTTCAGTGTTTGTTTCATAAGCCTCTTTAATGTTCTGTAAAAAGGCAGCACGGATAATACATCCGCCTCTCCAAAGCATAGAAATGCTGCCAAAATCAAGGTTCCAATCATATTCCTCAGAAGCTGCCTTCAATTGCGTGAATCCTTGTGCATAAGAACAAATTTTACTCATATATAAAGCTTGGCGCACTGCTTCAATTAATTCAGCTTTTTCAACTCCAATTGCTGTTTTATCTTTAGGGCCAGATAAAACTTTACTTGCGTTCACACGCTCTTCTTTTAAAGCAGAAATGCAACGTGCAAATACAGATTCCGTGATAATAGGCAGAGAGATACCTAAATCAAGTGCGCTTTGGCTTGTCCATTTCCCTGTACCCTTTTGTCCTGCAGTATCAAGAATAACATCCACTAATGGCTTACCAGTTTCTTCATCTTTCTTCTTGAAGATATCGGCTGTAATCTCAATTAGATAGCTATTCAGTTCACCTTTATTCCATTCAGCAAATATTTCATGGAACTCTTCTGCAGTCAAATCAAGTGTTTGTTTCAAGAAGAAATATGCTTCACAAATTAATTGCATATCTCCATACTCAATACCGTTGTGAACCATCTTTACATAGTGTCCTGCCCCATTAGGTCCGATATAAGAACAGCAAGGCTCGTTATTCACTTTTGCAGAGATGTTTTCAAGCATATCCTTTACTTTTTCGTATGCATCCTTCTGCCCGCCTGGCATAATAGATGGTCCCTTCAATGCACCCTCTTCGCCACCTGACACACCTGCCCCGATGAAATTGATTCCTTCTTCGGCAAGACGTTTGTTTCGGCGAATTGTATCGACAAAGTATGTATTACCACCGTCAATTAAAATATCACCTTTATCTAGGTGAGGGACTAGAGAATCAATCGCCTTATCTGTAATTTCCCCTGCATTAACCATTAATAAAATCTTCCTAGGTGATTCAAGTGAGTTAACAAACTCTTCAACTATATGAGTACCGACTAAGTTTTTACCACGGTTTTCCTCAATGATTTCATCAACTTTTTCCTTTGAAATATCATATAGGGCAACAGAATACCCTTTGCTCTCAAAGTTAAGTGCGAGGCTTTTTCCCATAACGCCCACACCAACAATTCCAATTTGTAACTTTTCCATATTCCATCGTTCCTTTCCATGTATGTTACTCTGTATTATAGTATATATACCTAAAATATCACTTAAATCAAATAATCAATCTTTTTCATTTCAATAGGCTCCGCCAGTATTCGTACATAAGGTTATAGGGACACGGCACATCACTATCAAGTTAAAAAATAAAGAGAAATTGTCATCCTTATTAATCAGTCATGAAAAATAACCGGTTAATTATGAAAAATCACATTAAACAGCTTCCGTATCCCTTTTACTGTTTAGAAAGATCTATACAAATAAACTTAGTAATAAGGTAAACCCTAATCCGGCTACAGAAACGATAGTCTCAAGTAAAGTCCATGTTGCAAATGTTTCTTTCATACTTAAACCAAAGTACTCTTTAAACATCCAGAAACCAGCATCGTTCACGTGTGAAGCAATTAAACTACCAGCCCCTGTTGCAAGGACAACTAAAGCAAGGTTAACATCAGATTGACCTAACATCGGAATCACTAAACCGACAGTTGTTAATGCAGCAACCGTAGCAGACCCTAATGAAATACGTAAAATGGCAGCGATAATCCATGCGAGCAAGATCGGTGACAATGAAGTTCCTTTGAATAATTCGGCTACATAGTTACCAACGCCGCCATCAATTAATACTTGTTTGAAAGCGCCGCCTCCACCAATAATTAAGAGCATCATCCCAATATTCGAGATCGCTGTTGTACAAGATTCCATCACGTTTTTGATTGGAATATTTCTTGCCAATCCCATTGTATAGATCGCAACTAGTAAGGATATCAACATGGCAGTATCCGCATTCCCAATAAACTCAATCGTTGCTAGTAAACTATTATCTTTGAATCCCATTGTTTTTTGCAGCAAAGTAATAATTGTAGCGACTGCCATTAAAAGAACAGGCAGTAAAGCGGTAAAAACACTGATTCCAAAGCCAGGAGTTTCTTCAAGTTTAAATACTTTCTGCTCACCTAAAGATTTGATATTACCGGTTTTTGTGAACGCATCAGGTACTAGTTTTTTTGCAAGTTTAGTAAATACAGGTCCAGCTAACACAACCGTTGGAACCGCTATCATAAAACCGTAAAGTAATACTTCACCGATGTTTGCATGCAATTCACCAGCGATAGCAGTTGGTCCTGGGTGTGGCGGTAAAAATCCGTGTGTTACAGATAAAGCTGCTGCCATCGAAATACCGAGATATAAGATAGAAACTTTTAACTCTCTTGAAATCGCAAATACAATTGGAATTAATAATACTAATCCTACTTCAAAAAATAATGCAATCCCGATAATAAATGAGGCAGTCACAACAGCCCATTGAATGTTCTTTTCACCAAACTTTTTCACAAGGGTCATGGCAATGCGTTGTGCGCCCCCAGAATCTGAAAGCAACTTACCTAACATCGCACCAAGTCCAAAAACGAGTGCTAAATGACCAAGTGTTCCCCCTAATCCCGCTTCAATGGTTTTAAAAATTTTTTCTGGCGGCATTCCAAGTGCTAAAGCAACCCCGACGGATACAATGATTAATGAAATAAAGGTATTTAATTTAAAGCGCATAATCAGTAAAAGTAATGCTAAAATCCCAATTGCTACAATGACTAATGGCATCGTAGTTCCCCCCTAATCTTAGCTGTATTTGTATTTATCCCGCTATTCGTGGGCAGTAAGGCCCCCCACCTCGATATTTAAATAGAAGCGAGGCGTGGGGATTACTGATGAAAGTTTTACTTTATTAAATTTCTTTGATAATTTGCAATTCGTGTATAATCATCTTCTAGCGCCCTTGATAGGTTAATAAATATCGGCAGTAATTGTCTGTATTCTTTTGTTGCTTCTTCTTTCGGTGTATGTTTGTAGGTACTCCCAACCATTTCGGAAACGATTTCAAAAGAATCAATTTTTCCTGTGGCATAGAGACCTAATATACATGCACCTAGACAAGAGCTTTCATAGCTCTTTGGAACAACGACTTCAGATGCGAAAATATCGGACATCATCTGTCGCCAAACGTCAGACCTTGCGAAGCCGCCTGTTGCTTGAATACGGGTTACAGGACCATCCATGCATTCGGTTAATGCTAAAAATACAGTGTATAAATTATATATAACGCCTTCTAAAGCTGCACGAATCATATGTTCCTTCTTATGTGACATCGTTAAACCGAAGAAGGATCCACGTACATCTGGATTCCATAATGGTGCACGTTCCCCTGCGAGGTATGGATGGAATAATAATCCGTCTGCACCAGGTCTCACACGTTCAGCTATTTTAGTTAATACATCGTATGGATCAATTCCTAGTCTTTTCGCAGTTTCGACTTCTGATGAAGCAAGTTCATCACGAATCCAACGAAGGACCATTCCTCCATTGTTTACAGGTCCACCAATTACCCAATGCTTTTCAGTTAAGGCATAACAAAATATTCTTCCTTTTTTATCTGTTTGTGGCTTGTCAATGATGGTCCGAATAGCACCACTTGTTCCAATTGTGACAGCAATCTCACCTTTTCGAATTGCATTCACACCTAGATTAGAAAGCACCCCATCACTGGCACCAATGACAAACGGTGTTTGTGAATCGATACCAATCTTTTGGGCTAAATCTGGATTGCAGTTGCTGAATATTTGGGTGGTTGGTACGAGTTCAGATAATTGAGCTGATGTTATACCAGCAATTTTTAAAGCCTCCTCATCCCAATCTAGCGTTTTTAAGTTCATCATACCCATGCACGAGGCAATGGAATGATCAACAACATATTGATCAAAGAATTGTTTGAAGATATATTCTTTGATTCCAATATATTTTTTCGTTCTAATAGCAATTTCCGGATGGGCATTCACAATCCATGTAATTTTACTTAATGGTGACATTGGGTGAATAGGTGTTCCTGTTCGTCTATAAACTTCATGGCCATTCAGTTCATCTTTGATTTTATGTGCCCATGCCTCACTACGATTATCTGCCCAAGTGATACAAGGTGTCAGCGGCTGATCATTTTCATCCATAGCAATGACACTATGCATAGCACTGCTAAATGAAATAAACGATGGTTTTTTATCTGAATGCTGTTTCGTTATATTTGATATCGCTTGTAAAACAGCTTGGAAAATCTCTTCTGGATCTTGTTCCGCTGTGGATATATCCGGTGTGCGAAGTGGATAACCAATATTCTCGGTTTGGATGACTTCGCCTTTTTCAGTAAATAAAACTGCTTTCGTACTTGTTGTACCGATATCTATACCTAACATATAGCTACTCATGTCCTTGCTCTACTCCTTTAGATAACATTTGTTGTGACATCCAGAAATCTTCAACTTTCCCTTGAACATCATCAAAATTTTGATGTAAGGCCTTAATCATGAGGGCTCGATCTTTTGATTCGATTGCTTTTATATAAAGCTCATGATTTTTTATAATCCGTTCAAAGTCTTCGTACTTTTCCTTGAAACGAGTACGCATTGATAAAAGGATTAAGCTTTCCATAACAGGCTTTAAATTATTCCAAATCATCAGGATGTAGGAATGCTCAATGGTTCGAATAATCGTTTCATGGAATAAGAGATCTTGATAAGAAAATTCATCAGAATCATGATATTTAATGGCGATTTTCATCATTTCCATTATTTTATTTAGTTCTCTTACTAAATCATTTGTGTCCATCTTTACAAGTCGCTCAAAGATAAACGTTTCTATAAGTAAACGAACATCATATATTTCTTCGATTTCTTTCTCGGTTAAACCAATGACAACTGCACCCATTCTTTCTAAGCGAATAATATTTTCAGAAGCTAGTACTTTTAATGCTTCACGGACGGGTGACCGACTTACAGAAAAATCGGCAGCTAATTTATTTTCCGACAGGATGGTACCGCTTTCAATTTCACCTGCAATAATGCGCATTCTCAGTTCGCTCGCAACACGATCACCTGTAGAAGCTTTTGAAAGCCATTTTTCAGGATAAAGAAATTCCATTGATTTCGCCATAAATTCACCTCATGTTAATCAAGTATACTTGTATACAAGTATTATAACTCGGATTTTTAATTATGCAAGCGCTTTTATTGTTTGCTTTAGTTCTTTTAGAGGAAAGCTCCATAATTATTAAGCTAACAAATCGAGTCGCCCCAAAAACTATTATTGTTGATGAAGAAGATTTAGGGAATGGAAAGCTGAAGAATACGATATCCAAGGACTTACATCAACATATTTACCACCCGGGTTTACAACTTGTTGAATCAAAAATATAGATGTTAAAAATGTAACAGTAACTGAATTTGAGCATTAAAAACTTTCAAAAATTGAAATTGTATTGTAAAGTAATGATTTTACAAATAGAAGCAGTTTTATATAATTAAAGACAAGTAAAGAGAATTTAAATGATTCACAGTAAAACGTGTAAAAAAACAACGGTTATGTAGATTATTCAGACAACATTTCAACTTAAAGGTTATATAGCCATCATATAGCTATGACGTTTCACATTTTTAAGATTCAAATTATATTTGTAATTAACATTGTTAGGAGGTATTTAAATATGGAGAAAGTGTTAGCATTGTTTAGTGATGCCCTCCTACTTGCTGCTCCAATTTATGAAGAAAATAAGCAGTTATGGGCCAAATGGAATAAATATTATAAAGAAGTACAAGAGAATCACGATAAATTAGTAACATCAGCTAATATATCCCCTTCCTTTTCGACACTTGTTTCTTGGTTAGGTCAGAAACAAGAGCAAGGAATATCGTTATTAAACATTTATGCCAATCTGAATAAATATAAAATTGAAATTCAAAATGTACTAGATAAGATCATTGAACAAGAATTCGGAGAAAAAGTTGAAGCAGTTGAATCAAATCAAATTTCAATTTTTGAAGATAGTCAGGTAACAGAACATATAGAAGATATATCGGATGATTACTATCCTGTAACCAATGACGCAATGTACTATCAATTACGTGATGGAATAGCAAAAAATCATTTTGAGGAAGATGAAGCAGTAGCAAAACCGGTACTGCCATTAGAAACAAAAAATTCAAGCGGAGTTGCACAACTATCTTCACATAAGGATGAGGATTTGAGATTAGTGAATACAAACGAAGCAGAAAGATGGTCTATATTGGTTGATGGAGTCATTAGTAATATGGATGATCTTACAGCAGACTGTTTGGATACCATTACAATACAATGGTTAAATCAAGCTAAATCTCCAGACGAATTCATAGATTTTAGTTATGAAAACGTATTGGAATTGTGTAATATGCCAAAGGCATCTGCAAATGGTGTAGAGTATTATCGCGCAGAAGATAAGATAAAAATAGCACAACGTATAGCAGCTTTAGCTAGTATCTTTATTTATTTGAATGATGATAATGAAGTTGTAGTACTGAACGATCAAGCAGAAACTGGGCAACAATTCGAAGTAAAACGTGAAGTAATCAAAAGGCTATTCGTACTCGATTCTGTAGTGTTATGGAGAGATAAGAATACTAATGAATATATGGGAATAGAATCCTGTAAGATTAAACCAGGTAGTTTCTTATCAGGCTATTTGTATGGCTCTAATAGTACAACTGCTTTATTATCGAAAAAAGCACTAGAGTATAATAGCTATAGACATAAGTTTCACAAACGTTTAATACGTTATTTATCATGGCAGTGGAGAATCCGTCAGCAATACAGTACTTTAAAAAGACCATACTCCATTGGTGGAGAAAAAGGTCTACTATCTGTAATGGGTATTACAACTACAAAGGGTCGCCCAACTCGAATTCGTGAACAACTAGAAAATGTTTTAATTGATTTAGAAAAAGAAAATGTAATTTCACATTGGGCGTATGCAGAGGAATTGGATGAAACAAAGATAGGAGAACGCAATTGGTTTAAGAATTACTATGAAAAGTTAGGAATCATTATCTTACCACCAAAAGAATTGATGAATAATATAGATAGTATGGTGAAGAAAAAAACAATAGATATGCAAGAGAAGCAGGAAGAACCTTATACTGCAGATACAGTAAAACAAACTACTATAGGATTAGAGGAAATGATTCGGGAAAAAATTATGCATCAGCATATGCATCAAAATAAAACAATGCGTGAAATAGCAGATGAAATAGGTTTATCCCCTGCTACGCTATCAAGATTCTGTAATAACAAAATGAAGCGTATTTCAAAAAGTGTTAATGAAAAGCTAAACAAGTGGTATGAAAGACAAATGATTATAGAGTCTATGTAAAAAGAAGCAGATACCTTTAAATGGAGAGGTACCTGCTTCTTTTTAGTTTGTTCATATTCTGCTTTTGCTTTGAAATAAACTTTGTTCACAATATGTTTCACTAATTATTCTCAAGAACGTCGTGTAACCTCTCAGCAAACTCTTTATAATGCACTGTGTTGTATCCCGTATGGTGTCCGGGAAACTTAGCAAACTCTGTTCCGAGTTGTTTTGCTAAGTTGACTGCGCAATGGTAAGGAAAAAATTCTTGTGAAACACTTCCGCCGGCTGGAAGTACTTGTATCAATACAGACTTTAATGGTGTCTTTAATGCATCGATATTTAAAGTATAGCTGAGAATTCCCGGGATTTCATACTCAGTGAAATACGTCGAATTATCGAGTAACCGCTTTGTTAGTACATCTTTCGATGATCTGAAATTGGTATCATCAATATTTGACAATAACTTCATAACCTCACTTCGATGATTTTTCTTAAGGTCTTCCATGAATTTTATAGCCTGATTCAACTCATTTTCAGTTAAAAGTTGTAATAAAACTGGTTCGTGTGAGATTAGTAACTGTATCTGCTCAGGATGGCGTATGCACAGATCAAGTCCGATGACAGCGCCAGAACTACTTCCGAATACATAAGCTGGTTCATCGGTCAGATTGGCTAGCAGTCGGTGAGCGTCTTCACTATGTGTGTTCACATGAAAATCCTCAGTCTTATTCGCGAGATTGCTACGGGAATGACCACGACGATCGTAAGTAACAACTGTATACCAATTAGCAAGATGGTCGGCGATACTATGGAACTTGTCGGCATCACCACCCCCACCATGGATCAAAAGAAGGATTGGACCTGAGCCACGCACCTCATAGTAGATGCTCGCTCCATGTACTTGCAATTTTCCGGTTTTTACTATACCCATTTGTACATTCTTCCTTTCTTCTGTCATCTCCCTTAACATTACATGATTGGCGAATGACATAAAATGCAGGAAATGACTAAGAAACAAATTCGCCATATGAAAAAGTAATTAGCATCATTTCACCGGTGCTTCCTTTTTATTTAAAGTAGACAATTTTTGGTCGTTTCAATGGAGAGGTGATATTCATCAGCTATTTGATTAATAGTTCTACAGTTTTTAGATTCTACTTTAATAGAAACATTTCTTTCATCAATCAGCTTTCTTGTTCTAGAGCGTGTACCCGTCTCTGATGAAAGGTTTAGGAATACATATTGTTTATCCTTTTCGCTATAAAAACACCTATTTAGATAGAACCATATCCTATGGAATAATACGGTATAACTGTATTCAAAACGGTACGACTTTATTTTAATTCCATATCTGCCTGTATTAATTCATAAACGTGCTAGTTTGCTCGGTGGATATCATGTGTACTTTTGCACATAATAAGATTGGCAAATGTTAAAGTCAGGAGGGTTTGTATGCAACATAATAAAAAAGATATAGAAAAGTCTGGTTCTATTATGAAACCAAATTTTGCAGAAACTGATCCGCAAAAAGTGAAACAAGAAATTCAAAATGATGTAAGAAAAGGCCAAGGAGCAATGACTTCCCGAGAAGCAGGTGCAATGCGGGATTGAGAAACCACTCCTTATCTGCTTTTGTTTCTTAAAAAATCGTTTTTACTTTCATATAAAGTGTAAAATGACAATAACGTTATTTAATTTTAATATCTAAAACACGTATAACCCCTTTCTGACTTTAAGAAGGGGTTAAAATAAAGTCTTTTAATTTTTGATGTGAAATACTTTACTACACTTAAAAATACAACAATAAAGTTGTTTAAATCTAAGTGTTATTGTACAAACGTGCTCTATTCTAAAATAGTCCTTTACTATTACCTCGTGAAACCCTTTTCACTTTTCTTGTTCTTTTCGTCTCCAGAGTAGTAGCAGAATTTCGAACAGTTGGGGTAAGCATAACATAATTCGAGATAGCTGCCACTGCATAAATAATCGCTATCCTCCACAGTGCAACTTACCAAGCCTCGGTGAACTGTGAAGTTACGTCTTTCTAGTCGAACCCAGAACATCTAAATAATGCTGATTATACATAATCCCTAAAATGTTCCCAAAGGGATCGACCACGGAAGCAGTAATAAACCCCTCGCCGCGCTCTGTGGGTGCCTCGTATTCTTTCGCTCCCATAGACAGCAGATTTTTGAAAGTTGCTGTTACATTATCGACGTGCCAGTACACTACAGCACCGGCCGGTCCGGTCGCTGAACCATCTGGCGCATAGCGGCTATCAATCAGCCCCAGCTCGTGCTGGTAATCGCCAAGGCGAAACTCGGTATATCCTGGACGTTCGAAGTAAGGTTCGATGCCCAACAGCTCGGCGTACCACTTCTTTGCCGCTGCTAGATCATCCGTCCAAAAACTGACTGTGGTTAATCCTCGTAATGTCTGTGTGTCACTCATAATCGATTTCCTCCTTAATGTTGAGTAGTACGTCCCGATGCTATAATACATAACAGCTTCTGAATTAACTTCGATTTACTTATGAATATTCCTTTCTATTATTCAAGAAAATGACCCTTTAACCGAATAAAATGACTGACATTTTTAAACACCTTTATTGTAAATGTAACAATTTTATTTGTAATTAAACAATTGTATTATTACTTAACATAAAGTTTATTTCACGTAAGTATCCCCATTAGAAATAATCTATATTTTGTTTGACTTTTTTAAAAAGAAGTTTAACTTGCCATGATATAAACAATTCCAAAATTGTCTATTGTAGTCATCATCATTTATTAATATGTTAGTATCAAACTCCACTAATTTGTTCTTTAATTCATAAAAAGTGTTCATTAGATCATGACTTATATAGTGTTCTTGCTCTATTAGTTGAACCCAATGCTTTTTAAAGTAATTGAAGCAGCAATACATTTTTTCTATAGAAGAATTAACAAAATATCTTTCTACTCTTTCCGTAATTTCATGTTCTAGCTCATATATTTCTCCTGTGGGTTGGTAGATAGTAATTAGATTACCTGAATCCATATTACTCCCAATAACAAGGTATGGTTTAAACTTCTCTAAACTCGCTAAAAACGCTTCTGTATATTCTTTATCCAATATCGATAAAGAAAAATCATTTTGTTTTGTCCATTCCACTACATCTAAAAGAAAACCATTTGAATATGTGTAAAATTCTACATTGAGACATTCGAATTCATTTCCTTTAATTTGATGATTAAGTAAAAAGTGCATACTATCCATGGGCAAACGTAATTTGGTTATTTTCAATGTCATTCCTCTAACCCTTATTATGTAATCCATTTTCTGTTTCTTCACAAACTTAATTAAATTTTAGTATAAAGAAATGGTCTCCTTGGGGAAAGTTACATATGAAATAATAAAAAGGTATGAGTTTACGACCCACACCTTTTTACCAGTAGAAATATTCGTTATATGCTTAATGTATCAATCATGATCAATGTCACCTTCGATATATTGACTGAGTTTATCCTTAATTGCCGCACTTTCTGGAGTTACTTCTGCTACTTTACGATTGTGAAGACGAGAGCCACCTTCCATTTCATCTAAAGGTAATGTATTTTCATCATCTTGAGGAACAGTAGCAGCCATTTGTTGTAACCATTGTATTGTTAAGTTAGATGTTGTATTTTTACCATTGATTTCTGCATTTCGCTGAATTGCCTGTTCCTGCTGATTATGGGTTACAGTCGATGTGTAAGCAGGCTCTCTATATTGTGGTGTATGCTTCGCCCTTGGCACTTCTATTGGAGTTTCAGTAATAACTGGTGCTTTGTTGTTAAGTTCAATAGGTTCTCTATGTTTACTTGTATCTGGTACATTTTCTTTTTGAACATCGATTACTTCATTAATTTTTGCGGGTTCTGTTGTAGTAGAAGTAGCAATTGATGCTGTAGTGCTTTCCTTTTCTAGCTTAGGAGCAGAATTTCTTGAGTAATCTTGCACAGACTGATTATTTGTTAACTCACCTTCCCTGTCAGTATCATCGTCATTATTATAAAAATCGTAAGTATCAGGATTTAACGTTTGTAACCAACCATCTATTGCAGTAGGCGCTGTTTTAGGCGTACTCAAATCCTCAATTACAGTTTCTTCACTATCAACATCTGTATCTGTGACATAATCATCATATTTAATTTCCGCATTCAATGACTCTTCACGAATTTTTAGCCAATAAGCAGCTGCTTCTGCATCAACTTGAATCTTAGCTGTTTTAAACTCAGCGGCAGGAACAAAGTTTGCGTTTACTTGTATTCCTCCTTGAGGAGCATTATCTTTTACAATTTTAGCAGCACACTGGAATGCTTTTTGAATCAAGATATCATTTTCAGAAAGAATGGGTACCTCTGTTTTCGAATAAGAGTAGGATGTTCTAAGTGTACTTTGTGTTTTTGTTTCTGCTGTTACCATATCAATTTCTTGATCACCTTCACGTGCCTCATAAATTGTTTTCGTACCCATTAGCTTACTAAACAATTTAGCGTCTTCATTTGTAACATCACCATAAACAAGTTTATTACGAAATGTGCCTAACAGGATATCCATAAATCTTGGGCCATGTTCAATTGCTAATTGACTAATTGTTTGTGCAATAACAATTAAAGGTGCTTTATATTTACGTGATTGAGCAGGAAAACTTTTAAATGCTTTATAAATGTAATCCGCAAACTCATCGACTAAAACAGGATGGTAAGGAGATACGTTAGGCTTACGACGGAAAACAGCATTCTGCACGGCATATAAACATAATTTACCGAATACATCAGATAGATCAGAAAGTTCCCCTTTTGCTGTATTGATTAAAAGAATTCCTCCAAATTCCAGGTGTTTCTCAAAATCAAAATCCGATGGGCCACATAAAACACGTCGGAGCAGAGGTTGAGCAGAAATATCATTTAATGTGTTTCGTAAACCGCGAACAAAGGTTTCTTGTTTATCAATTATCTTTGGTTGACCATAGTATTTCCCTTCAGTATGATAAACAACTTCCCCTCCCCCACGACCACCAGAAATTTCAGGAACATAATTTAAATCAAACCATTCATCTACCTGTTTCATTATGCGCCAATGGTTTCGTTCATCTCTATCTGGAATAGATTCAATATCATTTGGAAGTCGTTCTTTTAATTTGAGATGCATCTCAAAAACGAGATTAGCATTATTATACATATCAATTAAATGCTCAAATCTGGCTTCAAATTTAGAATCATGGAGTTTTAACAAATAAATATGTTGTTTAAGATGGGAACGCTCAGACTGAACGAAGAACGGATTTCCTGCTCCATTATCAGAGAGACCCGTTAATACTGAACATAACATCTCAGCAACTTTATCAACTGGACCACGTACAAAATTTATTGAAGGGGTATCAGGATTTGTTGGGTCTAAATAGAAAATAACACTTGCGGGAATTTTGTGTGCTAATACCAATTTATATACTTTTTCGCAGAAGTCATTAGATGGCTCGATAACTGTAAGACCATTAACCTGCGTTCCTTTTACATCCTCTGAATGATAATCTTTTCTTGCATAAAAGGTTTTAAAGTTATTAATCATGGAAGCCATATAGTCAAGAATTTGATTGGCAATTGGCAAACCTAGTGCAGCTGATTTCCCTGTACCAATGTTACCGATGATCATTATATTAAGCGTTAAAGACTTGCCCTGTATAACTGCCATTTCCCGTGTAGCACTGTTAGGACCAAGAAAGATATCGGGTTCTGGCAATTTTGATGGATTTTTTTCAGTGAAAAATCTGTGTAATGAAGTAGCAAGTTTTCGTTGACGATCATCATTCAAAAAGGAAAGCATCCAACCAGGTATTTTAAATACGTATTCCCATTTTCCGAATTCATCTAAAAGCTCTTTTTTATGTTCATAAAAAATCTTAAAGAGCCATAAGAGTACGAGAATAATAATAATTACAGGTATTGCAAATACAAGGTGCATGATATTACTAAAATTTGAAAGTATAGTATCCTCTAATCCTTTGTCATTTAGTGAAACTTCTCCAGCTTTCGAATTTAAGAATGGAATAAATATTTTAGCTAATGGAACACTAAACGCCCATAAGTACTGGGCAACTATACCAATTAACATCATCGAGAATATAAACCATCTACGCTTTATCTCCTGATAGGTCTTAACCTTTGTTGATAGTTGCCAAGTATAAATTAAAATCCAAAAGCTAAAAAAGGTTTCAAGGTAATAATTAGTTTCAAACGGATTACCGAAGATACTTAAAGTAGGTAATGGAACGCCCATTTGTATTGACCAGAAAGAAGCGTATTTATATATTCCTCTAAAAGCAAAATACCAAGCTAGCAGAAGTAGTAATGTTATAACATAGTAAGATGAGCGGGCTGCTAAACGATATTTCCAGCTTTTTGTAATATCGATTGTAACTGTATAGGAATTTTTTTTGCTCTTTCCGGCTTTTGGATCCTCCCCATTACCTGGTGCATTATTGAGTTCAGCATTCTTTTGAACTGCATTCTCCAAATTCTTGTTTCACCCTCTCTTTTAACGAATAAAAAGCAGCGGTGAAATTAAGCAATTCAGCAGAAGTAGCCAATAATATATTCTCTGGTGCTATGGAATTGTGATACAAATCAGTAAAAATGGCTTGCTGCCCATGCTCTAATTCGTCCGCTTCATATATCCCCAATATTTTAATTGGGTTTAGTGTTCGGTGTTGATTTTGCATGGCCAACAATCTTGATAATTGTTGTAATTTAAAGTGTGTGTTAACCTCCCCTACCTTAAGTATTGTTAATATACAAACTATTTCTAAGTAATCTAAAGATTTTTTTTCTTCATCAGATGTTTTTTTTCGTAATACCAAAATGTCATCTGTTAGCTCAAGTAGTTTAGAATGCTGAACCCCTTTTGCTTGCATTTCATTTTTATTAGATATCCACTCTACCGAATAAGGGAAAGAAGAATTTATGTTTAAACGTTCAGTGATTTTTTTGATTAGGTGACTTTTGCTTAAACTATTAGTTTCGCGAATTTCTTGAAGAATATTATTTACTACAAGTGCAGAACTACCCATATTGCATACGTAAACATTTAGGTTGTTTACCACACTTAAACGTGGAATATTACCAAAAGCTTTTTTTAAATTGGTAACACGTGTGGTCCGTTTTTTGTAAGTAGAAATGGTATGGTAGGAGTCATCAATAATAGAAAATAACACGTAATATTGCTTAGATGGGTTAGCAGCAGCAATATCGAGATATTTTTTTAATTTATTTTCTAAAAACGGAATGTTTTCTGATCCTGTATCAACTTCAATATTGATAATAGAATTGTTACAAGTAATAACCCAATCAGGAATTAGTAATGGGTTTCCCTTTGAGTCAGGATAAAATTCTTTAGATGGACGAAATGAATATACAAGTTGAGGCAGATCTGGTAGGAAAGAAACGGGTTGAAGTTCGAGCTGAAACACTTCACGGTATTCTTCATCTTCATATAAATAGTAGACATCTTTTGAATCGGAATACATTAGGTTGGGCAAATGCAAGTTTTGCTTTACGATTTGACTTAGCGGAAAGAGATAATCTCCATTACCACCTACAATTGCACCAGTATGTTCATTGTTTGATTCTGCTTTAAGTAAATTTAAAACAAATTGCGTAATTGCTATATTGTGTTCATATTGCCTCTTAGTAACAAATGAGGTACTACAATCAGAAATCAATTTTAATCTATATAATATTTCAGCTCCTTTTAAAGAGATAGAAACGAAATCCAGTGTAAAGCCTCGCTTTTTTCTCACGCTTATATTTTCCTTTTTTAGTAATTTCATTTTTGCCCATTTAGTTAACTTTGATGAAAAAGTAGTGCGACTTATAGGCCCCCCACTTATCAATTCATAAAATTTACGTAATTGAATTTGAGAAACTGTTCGCTGTTCATATAAAAATAAAACTGTAAAAATATCAGAACGATTAAAATAAACTCCACGATCATTTTCTCCGACGATATATTTAACTGCATGATTAAATGATTTTTTCAATTTTAAACACTCCCCTGATATGGAAATAAAATACGGAAACTTGCATAAAATCGATTGCAACTATCGAAAATTCAACCTAGACTGATTGGGTAAATAAAACATTAGAGAACATAAAAATGTTTTAAAAATATTTTAACTGAAATTTACAAAAAAACAACTCGTTACCCATCAAGACTCTGGATTTAAAAACACGTAATACATCTTCATGTATGTGTTATAAAAATCAAATGTAATAAGGATCTACTTACTATTAGAGTTCGTCATATATCCTTCGACATAAATAAAAAGACATGTGACGAAGCTAAAAGATAAAAGTAGAGTTCGTCATATGTATTACGTCATATCTGAGTAGAGTCCTCAAAATACATAAAATACAGAGTGAATATATTTTTGAATGGATGAAATTCAATATTGAAATGAATGTTAAAAATTTTTTAGATGTAACTGTTTATCAGGAGGAAAAATCACATCATAAAAGAAATAAGTAAATAATTATAATAAAGTAAATGAAAATTTTGTATATTTCGTATTTTGCATGTTACAATCTGATTTAAGGGGTGAAAAAATGCGGAATTGGAACACAGAATATGGGTTAATAAAAAAGATTATACAAAGTGAATTTGAAACAGACTTTTTTTATAACAAGGTGATCAATACATTAAAAAATGAATATGAGATAATTCCATTACAGTTTGCTGCTTTAGATCCTTATAAAATCTACAATACTTCACAAGTTAGTAGAATATTGCGACTAAAACCTAATAAATTAAGGTATTTAATTAACAGATACGGTGAATACATCCAATTAATAAAAAAAGGAACTAAATATATTATTTCATTTAAAGCTGTATACAAGATTTATTTAGTACATCTATTTTTAACAAAGAAATTAATTAGTTTATCTGAGTTTAATCGCTTTATGGCTTTACATGTGAGTTATAGTGATTATATTGATATGAAATTGACAAGTTATACTGACAAGTTTGTAGAACTTAATTTCAGAGAAAAACAAATGAATGAAAATGAATCACAATTTTATGTGTTATTTCTGCAAATCTCAGAAATAACTGCGGAATTAATAAAAGAAATAACGAAATATAACATGACATTGACATCCCCTTTCCTTTCTGTAGACAACCAACAGAAAAATGAGTTATTGAAAAAGAAGCAGGATCATAAAAATCTGTTTAATAAACTAAGTATTTTATATAAAACTATATAGTTAAAAGAGTAATACTTAAGAAGTATTACTCTTTTTTTATAGGGTTATATACACGTTTTATTGATAAGTCTTTCATATAAGACCTTTAAATAGGGCGTATAATAATTCGTGGTAATATTATATTGACATAAAATTAATATAAAAGCATATAAACCCTTTAATAATAAGTGTTTGTCTACACGTCTTATATGTAGTTCGTATATATAAGGTGTATAAATTCAATGACCATGATAATAGTACGTTATTTTAGAAGTATTATATATTGGAATTATAATTCTAGATAAAAATATACATAAATACTGCACTCATATTTATTGTTTAATAGTTATTGTTAGTTATATGAAACCTGATATTAACATGTTTTATTTACTGCTTATATGAACGACTTTCATGTACGTCTTATATATTTGATGTTGATATATAGGGCGTTATTTCGATTTTACATTTTATAAATATTATATAAGTCTTGTATATAGCAACTTAATATAAGACTTATATATAATGACTTGATATACGTCTTACAATGATGTAATATGTTTTTAGGAATAATTAACCAACGTTTTAAGGGGGGGACAACTTGAACGAGGTATTAAGTGAAAAATATAAACAAAACAAATTCACTGAAGAAGTTGTGGAAATGTTTGCAGACATTATTGAAGAAGACGAAATACTCTACAATGTATTTCATTACATAGGATCTCAAGTAAACAAACAATACCAAGAGACAAAGTATATGAGAGGAATCTCAATAAATGAAATAGTAGAAAGTGTTGTTATTGATAGGAGAGTAAAAAAACCTAAGGGTAAATCCTATTCATTAGAACTTGAAAGGACTAACATTTCAAGAAGATCGGCAGAAGGTAGTGTTGCTACTTTAGCTTCAATGTCATTAATAACAGAAAAAATTATGCATCCGTATAAGTTTTTAATTTCAACTATTAGGGGACAACAAGTATTAGTTGAATTAGGGAAACGTAAAAAAAGTAATGAGAATAAGGGAGAGATAAAATAATGGCAAAAAACTTTCTAAAAAACGAAGTAGCAGTGAAAATGACTATGGTTGGTTTTGGTCAAGCTGGAACTAGAATGGTAGATAAGTTTGCTGAGTATAAGCATACAGACGGTACAGCAGTTTATAATTGCCTAGCATTGAATAGTAATGATGGGGATTTAGCTGAACTGAAAAATGTGCCGAAAAGTAACCAAGTTTCACTAAAATTAGGTGGTTTAGGTAAGAATCCTGAGCGTGCTGTAAAGGTTTTAGAATCTAATGAAGAAGCTAAAGATAAACTAAAAGAATTTATAACGGAACGCGTTAGACCAACTGATGAATTAGTACTATTTTTTGCAGGTTTAGGCGGTGGTACAGGTACATCTACAATTATTCAAGCAATTGAAGAATTCTCCGCTTTTCATAATAAACCTGTAATTGCTGAAGAACTTAAAAGTATGGCAATGAAAATTCCTAGAGAAGAATTAATAAAAAATCAACAAAAGTATGCAAGAATTGCTTTCAATAATGCTATTGAGCGTAAAGATTTCATTAAAATGGGTATTGTAGTTACACTTCCAGTTAGGGCGGATGGGCCTGATGTACTAAGACAGGTGAATAAATTTTCACAAGAAATTTGGAAGTTAGCTAATGATCCAGCGAAAGGCGTTGCATTTGTTGTATTTGCAGATAACCAACACTTCTATGATGAGTTTAAGGGATTAAACGAAAATGAGAAAAAAGGCATTGGAAACTCACGAGACTATGCAAACCAACGCATTGGAGATATTATTCATGAGTTAAATACAGCTGCAAATGGTTCAGGAACATCAGTAATTCTAGATTCTCAGGACTTTAAACGAATTTTACTAGAAAGAACAGGCTGTTTAGTAATTAATAAGGTTTCACGTAATATGAATCAAATTGAAAACAGTAAAGAAATTGTAGATATGTTCTCAGAATCATTGAAAGGAAGTTCATTCCATCACCCTATTGACCTGATGAAGACAAATGAAAATGGAGATTTAGAGGCATCAAAGGTACATCATTTTGGGATGTTAGCAATTTTAGATGAACAGAAGAATATTGATGATTCATTTATGGATGATGCAAAAGTAGAAGTGACAAATAAACTACCAATCAATGGAACTGTTTTTAATGGTTATTTAGTCAGTAAAAATGACTTTATGGGCAGCGTGTATACTTTCTATAAGACAGATGCACTACCATCACGATTATCTAAAGGATTAGTTGAAGAATATAATGAATTTAAAGAAAAACAAAGCCAAATCCAATATACAAAGTCTCAAATTAATACAATTGAAGCGCAAGACTTTGATGATGATTTCAATATTAATTTTGGTGATTACTTTGAATTAGAACCAGTAAAAAATGAAGAACCACAAGCGCAAAATGATGAAGAATTAGCAGCATTTATGGATCCAGATAAGATGTTTGGATCAAAATAAAAAATAAGCCTGGGATTTTCCAGGCTTATTTTTCTGTTTTCATTACACTTTTCATATATTCAATCATGTTCTCATCAATATAGTTTTCTATAAAAAGTTGTTTTCTTGCAAGATCTTCCTCTTTTTTAAACCAGCCAACTTTTTTAATACGAGTTTCTTCTGGTTGTGCACTCCACTCTCTTTCAGCTTGTTTTCTTAACTCTGTACGTGCTCTATGTTGAATTATCATATTATCTAGTCTTTCTTGTCTTTGGCGCTCTTTTAACATTTCAGGGTCTTCTGGTTCAGGTAGCACCGCACGTATAGCATCTTCAAACTTTCCTTGATACTCTAATTCAATGTTTTGTAAATGCATTTGAATCTTTTGCTCTACTATTTTCTCAATAGTCGCTGCAGCTTCCTGCATGTTTAATGGAGTTGAGACTTCACTAGTTTGATTTTCTGGAGAAACTGGTCTTAGTTCGAACTGATGTGGTAAAAGCTCAATAATTGCATCTAGCGACCACTTTTCATCCCTCTTTAGCTTAATAAATAAAGCTATATCTAAATCCAGTGTGTTATATAGCTTTTCATTTGTATTATTGGTTCTTAATGTTCCGTGTAACCCCTTTTCCTCTAGGGTATTGAACCAATTGTACACAGTGTTATGATGTCGGCCTACTAGTTTTGAAAACTCTGTTATTCGCCAAGCTTTTTCAAAAGCATCTTCATGACTAGAGTTTGTATTATTTGACTCCATATGTTCATTTGTATTTTTGTTATCTTGTTCAATCATCGTTATACCTCCTTGAAATATAATGGCCACAATAAAATGGAATTAACATATAAAGCGAGATTAACATGTTAAGTGTTTTTTCGATAATATAAACCCAAATCCCTTTATTGATTGACATTCACATGAAATGTATCATTAATATGTAAAGTATCACTTGTTAACATAAAGTTGATAAATAAAGGGTTTGGAATTAACTATTGTTAATATCTTGTTAATAATTCGTTAGTTGTTAATGATTATTGTTGCTATGAAATTAACAAATTAGTCTACAATATATTAATGATAAGAAAATATTAGTGATTTGTAAATAAATTATGAGGATATAGTATTAAACTTAAAGACTTAAAGGCTAAAAAGTATGTATAAATGTAAAGCGAAAAGCCGATACTAATAATAAATAAAGGCCTATATTTATTATAATTTAAGATACTTGGTAGTAGAAAGCTAAGAACTGTATAGTTAATTGGTTTCAGCAGGTCTTTAGAATGCACATGAAGGTTATTATAGGTTATTGAATTACTGTTAATATGGTTTAATATAAACTCGCTTTTTCTAGAGTGCACCGCCCTTTACAAGTGATCTCTATATAATCAAAATTGATTCATACAATTGGTACTTTTAAATCGAAAGTAATAAAAAGCAATTTATTGTTTTTAGCCACTATCAAAATGCTTTCAAGAATGATATCTTCTCCGGTTTATCCAGTGGATTTAGCTATAGAAAAAAGCCTTTTAATAAATGTAGAACTTAAAACTCTATTTGTATGTACATTCTCAATTTTAGAATTAATAATTGTTAATGTCATGTTAATATGTATTGGTGATAGTTGACATGACGCTATCATTAATTAATAACTAGCCCTATCAACATGTCAATCTCAGGTTATATATCAATGATAAATGAAGAGAAAACTATTAATTTTTCTGTGTTACTAATAAGAAACTATCAATTGTATGGAGTTCTTGTTGATCTCTGGCTACAATTAGAGTTCTTTTAGGGTGTTTTCTTTTTTTAATAGAAATCTGTGGTGGTAGATAAATTTTTAACTAATGCGGATCTTGAAAAAAACGAAAGTTGCTTCTATGACCATTTCAACTAACTAATTGCTAATGTCATATCGATGTTAAAGACAAATTGTTAATATGACATTAACAATAAAAAGAGCATTTTCTCTCTATGATTGACTTTTAGACTATACGTCAATGATAAACAAGGTGTGAAACCCATTGAATTGCTGTTGTCATTTATTATAGTGATTAAATTTCAACTATTTTTTGATAGTGTGAAAACATCTTATTGGATAGATTATTACTAGATTCGCTTCGAGCAAACCGCCACAGCAGAAAATTTCCATCAATATAGATTTTGAAATCTCGAAAGTTATAAACATTCCTTCTTTTTGATACCGAATTGTTAATGTTATATCAATATCAATTAGAATAATATTGATAACAAAAGAAAACAAGCGCTCAACATGTCAATCTCAGATTATATATCAATGATAAATGAAGAGAAAACTGTTGTGGTAGATAAATTTATAATAAATACAGATTTCGAAGACTCGAGACCTGTATTTATGCGTATTTCAACTACTTAATTGTCAATGTTATATCAATGTTAAATCCAAATTATTGATATGAGATTAACAATACAGACTGTATTCCTTTATATGTGCTGTTTTTTAATTATATGTAAATGATAAATAATGGGTAAAAATCATTGAATTGCTGTCAGCATTTATTACTCGATTAAATCTTTAACTATGTTTTGATAGTGTCGAAACATTTTTTTAGGATAGATCGTTACTAGATTTGCTTCAAGAAAACTACCACATAAGAAAAATTTCAGCCAATATAGATTTTGAAATCTCGAAAGTTATAAACATTCCTTCTTTTTGAAGCCAAATTGTTAATGTTATGTCAATATTAATCAGAATGATATTGATAACAAGAGAAAACAATCACTCAACATGTTAATCTCAGTTAACATGTTAATAACAAATGAGAGATTAAAAATCAGTTATCTTTCCATTGGTATCAACATGAGATTGATAGTTTCGTGTTGTTTCTTTTGTATATCTTACTAGCATTGAAACATTTTCAATGCTAGTTTATTAATTAACTTACTTCCGTGCAATCTGTTGCAATGAACCAATATTCAACTAATATAGACCTTGAAGTTTAGATAGGTGCAAATATTTTTGAAAAGTGTCCGTTTGTTAATGTTATGTTAATGTTAATTGATGAATACTAGCGATAAAGTTGGTGCGCTTTATTTGACATGTTAATCTCGGTTGATATGTCAATGTCAAATGTGGGTGAGATGTATTGAATTTCTGTTGGTATCAACATGAGATTGATAACTATATGACTGTTTTATAGTTCATGTTCTAAAGTGTTTTTAAGTAGAACTAATTAATTTTGAACAAAATATAATGTTATGATGTTTGTTTACATGGAATTGATTATGGTTAACAATAATGCGCTTAATAGCGAATTTAATTGGTTAGTAGAGAGTATATTTTACCAAAAAAGGTAAGTAGAAAAATATTAGTGAACGCCTCATAAGGGGAACGCTTATAGCTTGGTAAATATAGATTACTAAAATAGTATCTAATTCCGAAGAATTTCGCGCTTCAAAATGTCCCAAAGGGGTTAAGTAGTGAGATGCCCATGTGTAATTATAGTGTGGAGTTAAATAATTTTAGAAGATCATTTGATTAAATAAAGAATTTTTAGTATATTCTTATTATATCTTGTTAAACTTTTTATTTTCAAGTGATTACATAAAGCCCTTCGGGTTACGGATTAAATTACACGTTTGTGTGGTATTTAACCTCCGTATTCCAAAGGGCTTTTTTATTTGATTAAGGGAAAAGGGGATATGTGATGTCAATTGAAAAGTTAGCAGCAAGTAGAATATTAAGACCAGTGAGAAGCATGAATAAGGGGAGTAATGAGAGATGGTTTGAATATTATAGAACAACATGCCCTATATGTGGTAAGCAAGGATGGTGCATGGTTAATGATTCTGAAACCAAAATAATATGTGGACGAATTTCATCAGAAACAGTATTCGGGGAAGCAGGCTATTTACATATAGTAGCTGAAGATCAAAAAAGGGGATATGGTTTTTCTCAAGATCAGATGATTAAGGAACATAGGAAGAAAAATGATTATACCCTTGATATTATGTACACTTTATTTCTAGAATCCTTAGACGTGCGAGATGAACATATTAAAATGTTAAGGGGATCGAAACGTAGGATTACAAGGGAGGTAATAAATATTAGAAATTACAAAAGTTTTCCTATTAAACCTTGGGATACTACGAAAGAGTTAATAAAAAAAGTAGGAGGGAAAACAAGCTATATTGTTGGAATTCCAGGATTTTATGCAAAAGAAACGAAGGATGGAAGATATTTCACGTTTACAGGAAGGAGAGATTCTTTATTAATACCGCAGAGAAATATATATAATCAGATATGCGGTTTTCAATGTAGAATTGATGATCCTGAATATATGACAGTTGTAAAAAATCATAAACCAAGCTTTAAGGCAGAAGTTATTGAGCAACCCAATACTATAGAGGTGACCTATAAAATCAATGGGAAGATAGAGTCTATATTTAAAGGTAAAGTCGATGTTAAAGAATGGTATGAAATTAATTATGAGAGTGAAAAATTAGGTGAAGTACAATTAAAGTTAGAAAGTAAATATATTTGGATCAGCTCAGGTGGGAGATTTCATGGAACAGGAGTTGGGAACCCGTTGCCAATACATGTAGCAGTACCTAGTCGAGAGCTGAAAAATTGGGAACGTGGAGAATTAATAAAAAAGGATAATGTATGGATTTCAGAAGGGAGTTTAAAGTCTGATATTGCTGCAGAAAACTTAGACGAGCTATTAACAAATGAGGAAAAATTAATGTATGGTACCACAGTCGTATCAATACCTGGGGTTAAAGTATGGAGAATATTAATTGAACCATTAAAAAAAATGGGAGTTAAACAGGCAACTTTCGCTTTAGATATGGATATGATTACAAATTCAGATGTTCAGCGGTCGTTATTAGAATGTGCACAAACGCTTTATCAAGAAGGAATAAGTATTAATTATGCAAGTTGGGATATTAATCTTGGAAAGGGGCTAGATGATTTACTATTAAACGATTATATTCCAGCAATAGAGAAAGTGAGATAAACGCTATTGTATAATTACAAGAAAGTCGTGGACTATACAAGAAAGTTGTGGACTTTACAACAAAGTTATGGACTTTACAACAAAGTTGTATATTAATGGATACAATGGCTCTACAAATTATATAGATAAAAGGCATGGCTATTTTAAACCATGCTTTTTTATTTTTATGTATTAAATATAATAAATCAATTTTTTTTGATTTATCAATTGCAAAATGACAGTGATGTGTGTATATTGAAAGTATCAAAAAAAATTGATGAAAGGAAATTACTATGAAAGAAATAAAATTATACAATCATTTAACTCCTCAATCCTTTGAAAAATATGAAAAAAAGTTCAAAGCATTGGCAGATCAAAAAAGGTTACACATCTTGTATGAATTGTGCCAACGTGGAGAAACTTGTGTATGTGATTTAACGGGTGTTCTTGAATTACCACAATCAAAACTTTCGTATCATTTAAAGCTTTTACTTGATGCAAATCTTATTACAAAAGAAACAAAAGGAACATGGAGTTACTATAACATTAATAAAGAAGAAGTAGATGCACTATTATCTGAACAATTATGCTGTATATTTCGTCCTATGTCATAATTTTGGTTGGGGCGAAAGAGCATTTTAATATATTTTAAATCAATTTTTCTTGATTAATATAACTTTTTGATAAGTGATTAAATTGAACAATAATTATAGCCTTTAAATCAATTTTTTTTGATTTAAAGAATCCAATTAAGGAACTACACTTACAAATTTAGATAAAATAAGGAGGATTTTTTCATGAAACCTATTCAACTTTCATTCAAAGTACAAGAGTGCTGCGGAACGGAAAATCAAACATTACAAAACAATACTGATATGCAGGGATTAAAACAGTTACCAGTTGCCATTATTGGGGGAGGTCCTGTAGGTTTAGCTGCAGCTGCACATTTAGCAAAACATGGTGAATCATTTATCTTATTAGAAGCTGGGGAAAATATAGGTTCAAACATCCTTACATGGGGCCATGTGCGGTTATTCTCACCTTGGCAATATAACATAGATAAAGCAGCTCTAGCTCTTCTTGAACAACATGGCTGGGAATCACCTGACATAAACGCATTACCAACAGGAAGAGAAATTGTAGAACAATACTTACAACCGCTTGCGAATCTTCCAGAAATTAAACCATTTATCCATTTGAATACTAAAGTACTATCTATAGGTAAGAAAGATACAGATAAAATGAAAACAACGAATCGTGAAAAAATGCCATTCATGATCTATACAGAAAAAGAAGGTGTACTTCAAGTTTATGAAGCTAGAGCGATATTAGATGCTTCCGGTACGTGGGGAAATCCAAATCCGGCAAATTCTAATGGTATCTGGTTGAAAGAAGAGCAATCCCTTAACGAGCATATTTTTTATGGTATTCCAGATATATTAGGAAATGAACAAAAGCGATATGCCAATAAGCATGTAGCTGTCGTTGGAAGTGGTCATTCTGCAATCAATGCTTTATTGGAGTTGGCAAAATTAAAGGAATCCTATCCAGGGACTAAGATTGTATGGATTATGAGAAAGCAACGTGTGGAAGAAGCATACGGGGGAGAGGAAAAAGATGCTCTTGAAGCACGCGGAACCTTAGGTACCCGCATTCATCAATTGGTTGATGAAGGAATCGTGGAAGTAATGACACCATATAAAATTCAATACGTAGTTAGTACAAAAAATGGAATGGACATTGTAGGTCATCAAGATGAAAAAGAAATAAAAATTACTGATATCCAAGAGATGATTGTAAATACAGGGAATCGTCCTAACTTATCTATGATAAGTGAAATACGTACATCTATTGATACTGCTACTGAAAGTGTAGGGGCTTTAGCACCACTAATCGATCCTAACCTTCATAGTTGTGGCACTGTTCGCCCCCATGGTGAAAAAGAGCTTCGGCACCGAGAGAAAGGTTTCTATATTGTAGGTTCAAAAAGTTATGGAAGAGCGCCTACTTTCCTTATGGCGACAGGCTATGAACAAGTTAGATCTATAGTTGCTTACCTTACTGGTGATTATGAGGCAGCTGAAAAAGTAGAACTTGATTTGCCAGAGACTGGTGTTTGTAGTGTGAATTTAAAGCCTAATAAAGTAGATGATTCATGTTGTGGTAAGGAGAATAACTGTAAGGAGGAGTAATTTATATTACTCCTCCTTACAGAATGATTAAGTTTGAAAGGAGAACACAATGAAATGGTTATTAATCATGCGGGTAATTTAAAGAAAGACTATTTTGTATCCTATATAAGATTAATAATGAATGCCCACCAATGTAATGTTGAAAATGCAAAGGATTATGTTTTTCAAAGTATGTTCAGACTCGAAAAAAACAGTTTAGGAAAGAAAACTTATCAGAGTTTCCTTGAAGCGTATCGAGAATTAAAAGAATCTAATTAAATAAGTAAATCAAAGGTGGGATAATGATGAAAGAAATATTAGATTCCATTGTAATTGGAGGAGGGCAAGCTGGTCTTGCGTCTGGTTATCACCTTCAAAAAAAAGGATTACAGTTTTTAATATTAGAAGCGAGTGAGCGAACAGCTGGGTCTTGGCCTTACTATTATGACAGTCTGAAATTGTTTTCTCCCGCACGTTTTTCATCGTTACCTGGAATGCAATTCCCAGGGCATCCTAATGATTATCCCACGAGGAACGAAGTGATTGATTACTTGCAAAATTATGTGGACAATTTTCAGCTACCAGTTATGTTAAATCAGCGAGTAGAATCTATAGAAAAAGAAGATGGAATATTTAAAGTTCAAACAGTCTCTGGAAAGACATTTTTGACTAGAACTATTATAAATGCAACTGGTTCTTTCCACAGTCCGTTTAATCCGATAATAAAGGATCAAGAGGAATTCAAGGGGAATATTATACATTCCGCTATGTATCGGAGTCCGAATCATTATATGAATCAAAGAGTAGTGGTGGTGGGGCGGAGAAATTCAGCTGTCCAAATTGCACTTGAACTGGCCGATGTAAGTAAAGTATCTTTAGCTGTACGAAAGCCTGTTCAACTCATGAAACAAAAAGTGTGGGGGAAGGATTTACATTTTTGGCTTAAGGTATTAGGCGTAGATACCTTTCCGTTTTGGCGATTTGGAAAAACAGCACCGAGTTCAGGTGGAGTCATCGATTTAGGTGATTACAAGGAACGATTAGCTAGGGGGAATCCAGATCAAAGGTCTATGTTTACATCTTTTTACACTGATGGTGTAGTTTGGCCTGATGGGAAGAAGGAGCCAATCGATACGGTCATTTTTGCAACGGGCTATCATCCTAATCTCTCTTACTTCAGTGCTATTGGAGCACTGGACTCGGAAGGAAAACCCTTACAAATAGCTGGTGTAAGTACAGAAGTCCAAGGGGTTTATTATGTTGGCTTAGAAGGTCAGCGCTCGTTTTCTTCTGCGACATTAAGGGGAGTTGGATCAGATGCTAAATTTGTTGTGAGAAAGCTAATAAGCTACTTAAAGATATGAGGTGAATAAGGGGGAGATAAGTATGGAGATTAGAAAAGCAATTGAACAAGATGCACAAGAAATTATGACTATTTATAATGAGGGTATCGAGGACCGTATTGCGACTTTAGAGACAGAAATAAAAACAGATACATATGTGATGGAATGGCTATTCCAACGAGAAAAAAGATATTCGGTAATTGTTATTGAAGAGAATTCTAAAATTGTCGGTTGGGCTTCTATTAATCCATATAGTCATCGATGCGCTTATCGAGGTGTAGGGGAGCTATCTATATACATAAAGAGAGAGTATCGTGGAAAAGGTTTGGGACAGAAGTTACTTTTAGCTTTAGAAAAGACCGGACAGCAAAATGAATTCTATAAATTTGTTTTGTTTACTTTTTCTTTTAATAATCTAGGGCAAGGCTTATATCGTAAAATGGGTTATCGTGAAGTAGGAGTGTTTGAAAAGCAGGGTGTAATGGACGGAGAACATGTTGATGTAATGATCATGGAAAAATTGTTATCTGCAGAATAAATAAAACTGTATCTGAAATTTAAATGGTAAAGGTATTTACACATTAGATGAGTTTGTGAATACCTTTATACCGCAATTATTTACATATACCTCGAATCCTTAAGTATAGTTCAAATAAGTAAATACTTATTAGAATTAGTAGGGGATTTATAAACTTTATCACCCTTTATATAGACATATAATTATTTACTTATGATATGATTTTAAAAAATACCTAAGAATTATCTATTAAAAAATGGGGGGATAGGATTGTTAGATCAATTGCTAATTGTAGGTATATATCTTTTGATAATTTACATGTGTTCATATGTTACGCTCGAATATCGGAAAAATAAAATTAGTAAGCAACATTTTCTGATATGGTTGATATTTATCTTTTTAACAGGACCTATAGGATTTATCGTTTATATCTTTTGGGATAAGAAAAAGAGTACAAATTTTAAATAAGGAAATCGAATGTAAAGATTCTGTAAAGATGAGAGTTTTTAGTTGAACATATAAGCAAATAGTTATATACTTATTTCGAAAGTGAGAATAAAGTAACTTGAAGGAATAATACGTTTTGTTTTTACACAACATATAAGCATATGCTTATGTAATTATAACGAGGTAGGTGTAGATATGGAAAAAACAGTTGTAGAAGTAACAAGAGCATCCCAATTACTGAAATTATTAGGAGATAAAACAAGATTAACAATTGTATCAATCCTTAAACAACGTGAATGCTGTGTATGTGAACTTCTTGAAGTATTTGATATGAGTCAACCTTCTATCAGTCAGCATCTTCGAAAGTTGAAGGATTTAGGTTTAGTGCAAGAAGAGCGTAGAGGTCAGTGGATTTATTATTCTTTAAATCAAGCAAGTGATTTATACACGCTTTTAGAAGATATTTTAGCACATATACCAGACCAAACAGAGAAAATTAAACAAATTGTGGAGAGCAATCCTACACTCCGGTGTGGTTGTTAATAAATAGTTAGAAAGGGAAGTGAGAAGGATGAGCAACACGGGGAAAAAACGTCTATCTTTCCTAGATCGATATCTAACCCTTTGGATTTTTCTCGCAATGGCAGTAGGGATTGGAGTTGGATATCTATCACCTGGATTCGTTGATGGAATGAATAGTCTGCAGGTAGGAACAACTTCTATACCACTTGCGATTGGCTTAATTTTAATGATGTACCCACCGCTTGCAAAAGTACGCTACGAAGAGATGGGGCGCGTTTTTAAAGATGTAAAAGTATTGGTATTATCACTGGTACAAAACTGGATTATTGGACCTGTTTTAATGTTTGCTTTGGCCGTTATATTCTTACCAGATAAGCCAGAATATATGGTGGGCTTAATCATGATAGGTTTAGCTCGTTGTATTGCGATGGTTATCGTATGGAATGACTTAGCGAAAGGTGATACAGAATATGCGGCAGGATTAGTAGCATTTAACTCTGTATTCCAAATGTTATTTTTCTCAGTATATGCTTATGTGTTTGTAACAGTTATTCCAGAATGGTTAGGAATTGAAGGTGCTGTTGTAGATATAACAATGGCAGAGGTTGCAAAATCAGTGTTTATATATTTAGGAATTCCATTCATCGCAGGAATGCTAACACGCTTAATTTTTGTGAAAACGAAAGGACGAGAATGGTATGAAAAAGTATTCATTCCAAAGATTAGTCCAATTACTTTAATCGCATTACTATTTACAATCATTGTGATGTTCTCTCTAAAAGGAGAAGTGATTGTTAGCGTACCATTTGATGTTGTACGTATTGCAATTCCGTTACTCATTTATTTTGTAATCATGTTCTTTGTCTCTTTCTTTATGGGCAAAAAGATTGGTGCAAGTTACGGTGTATCAACAACATTAGCGTTTACAGCTGGAAGTAATAACTTTGAATTAGCGATTGCAGTAGCTGTAGGTGTATTTGGAATTCAGTCAGGTGCAGCGTTTGCAGCAGTTATCGGACCTTTAGTCGAGGTTCCAGTTATGATAGCTCTTGTAAATGTAGCACTTTGGTTCCAGCGTAAATACTTTCAAACACAATAATAATAAACATTCATAATAAAGGTGGAATTATCATGGAAAACAAGAAAACGATTTACTTTTTATGCACAGGAAACTCATGTCGTAGCCAAATGGCAGAAGCTTGGGGTAAAAAATATTTAGGTGACAAATGGAATGTACTTTCTGCTGGTATTGAGGCACACGGAGTAAATCCGAATGCAATTAAAGCAATGAAAGAAGTAGACATTGATATTACGGACCAAACATCGGATATCATCGATCGTGACATTTTAGATAAAGCAGATCTAGTTGTAACACTTTGCGGTCACGCAAATGATGTATGTCCGACAACACCACCACATGTAAAACGAGTTCACTGGGGATTTGATGATCCAGCTGGTCAAGAGTGGTCTGTATTCCAAAAAGTTCGCGATGAGATTGGTGGACGTATTAAAAAGTTTGCTGAAACAGGAGAATAATTGAAAACAAAATAAGCCGAGAATCTTCTCGGCTTATTTTATAAAGAAGGGGAGAAATCAGAGATGAAAAAGATTGAAATTTTTGATCCTGCGATGTGTTGTTCTACTGGAGTGTGTGGACCAAGTGTTGATCCAGAGTTAATCCGTATTTCAGTTGCTGTTAACAACTTAAAGAATAAAGGAATTGATGTGACTCGTTATAATTTGGCAAGTGAACCAGATGCATTTGCTAATAATGTTGTTATTAGTCAACTATTAACAGATAAAGGACCAGACGTGTTGCCTGTAACTTTGGTAGATGGAAAAGTAGTGAAAGAAAAAAGTCACCTGACAAATGAAGAACTTACACAATTAACGGATATAACAGTAGAAGAGTTGAGTCAAAAGCCAGTCGTACGTTTAAAGTTAAACGTGAAAAAATAAAGAAAGAAGTGAAAGGCAATGACAAACTTATATAACCCAAACACAATAGCATTCACACCATTTTTGTTCTTTACTGGTAAAGGCGGAGTAGGAAAAACATCTACTGCATGTGCAACAGCTATTACGTTAGCTGATATGGGGAAACAAGTTTTATTAATAAGTACTGACCCAGCTTCTAATTTACAAGATGTGTTCGAAATAGAACTTACGAATAAACCGAAAGAAATTCCAAGTGTTCCAAATCTACAAGTAGCAAACTTAGATCCTGAAACAGCAGCACATGAATATAAAGAACGTGTTGTTGGTCCATACCGTGGAAAGCTCCCTGATGCTGTTATTGCAACGATGGAAGAGCAATTATCTGGAGCTTGCACAGTAGAAATGGCCGCATTTGATGAATTTTCTACGTTACTTACAAATAGAGAATTAACATCGAAATTCGATCACATTATTTTTGATACAGCACCAACAGGTCATACGTTACGTCTTCTTCAACTTCCTACGGCTTGGAGTGGTTTCCTGGAAGAAAGTACTCATGGGGCTTCTTGTTTAGGACCACTAGCAGGACTTGGTGATAAGAAAGAGTTATATAGTCAAACAGTTCAGGCACTATCTAATCCGAACCAAACGATGTTATTGCTTGTCACACGACCAGATAGTTCTCCATTACAAGAAGCGGAACGAGCAGCACAGGAATTAAAAGAAATTGGTGTTAGTAATCAATTTCTACTTGTAAATGGTATCTTGAAAGACTATGTACAAAATGATGATGTCTCAAATGCGCTGTTTAAGAGACAATCAAGTGCTTTAGAAAACATGGCAGAAGAATTAAAGAATCTTCCTACTTATGAAATTCCATTAGTACCGTTTAATGTTACTGGGATAGAGAATATGAGAAAACTGGTTCAACCAATGGAAAATCTCTCAATTTCGGATGAAGAAGCAAATACCGTCTCTATTCCTTCACTTCAGACATTGATTACTAATCTTTCAGAATCAGGAAAACGAGTAATTTTTACAATGGGAAAAGGTGGTGTCGGAAAGACTACGGTAGCTTCAGCAATTGCAGTTGGTCTGGCTGAAAAAGGACACCATGTACACTTAACTACAACTGATCCTGCAGCACATATTGATTATGTCATGCATGGAGAACAAGGGAATATTACGATAAGTCGAATTGATCCAAAAGTAGAAGTTGAAAACTATCGTAAGGAAGTCATAGAGCAAGCAAAAGATACAGTTGATGAAGAAGGTTTAGCGTATCTTGAAGAGGACCTACGTTCTCCTTGTACGGAAGAGATTGCAGTTTTTCGCGCTTTGGCCGATATTGTTGAAAGAGCTAATGATGAAATTGTAGTAATTGATACAGCACCAACAGGTCATACATTATTGCTACTAGATGCAGCACAAACATATCATAAGGAAATTGCACGTTCTACGGGTGAAGTACCACAGTCTGTGAAAAACTTATTACCACGTTTGCGTAATCCAGAAGAAACAAGCGTTGTAATTGTAACACTTGCAGAAGCGACACCAGTTCATGAAGCAAGCCGTCTACAAGGAGACTTAAAACGTGCGGATATTAATCCGAAATGGTGGGTTATCAATCAAAGTTTTTATGCAACACATACAAGCGATTCCGTGTTAAGAGGAAGGGCGCAGTCTGAAGTACAATGGATTCAAGCGGTGCAAAGGGAATCACAAAATAACTGTGTTATCATCCCTTGGCAATCGGATGATATTGTGGGATATGAGAAGCTTAAAGCTTTAGTGAAATAAAACATTTTTAATTAGTTACTATGAAGGGGAGAAATGAAAATGAATATTACAGATAAAGCAAAAGAGTTTATTGAAACTGCTATGAAAGAAAATGGTGTTACAACATTACGTTTTACATTTGATGGTGCTGGATGCTGTGGTCCTAGTTACGGTATTAATTTAGGCGAAGCAGAAGAAAATGATGTCACAGAAACAGTAAATGGTATTCAAGTTGCTATGGATCCAAAGGTTGTAGAATTAGTAAATACATTGACACTAGACTATGTAGAAGACCAACAAGGTGCAGGCCTTGTTATCAGTGGCGGATCTAACTGCTGCTAAATAATAATTGAAGGAGACTAACAAACATGACTAACTATCACGAACTCGTAAAAGGAAAAGTATATATTGGTGGAGTGGACGCTATACAAGACGCAGTAAAAAAACATGGGATTACAGAGGTGTTTGATTTACGTGCTGGAGGAGAGGAACCAGAAGGGTTTCCGGCTGGAACAAAACGTCATGCTTATCCAATCGTAGAAGGTGTAGAAGGGCAAGATGATTCAGTAAGAAATGCAATTGCAGCGATCAAGGAAGCTGTTGAACAAGATAAAAAAGTATTTTTCCATTGTTCTGGTGGACGCAATCGTACAGGTACAGTTGCAACGGGATTATTATTAGAATTAGGGCATGCTTCTAATGTGGAAGATGCAGAACAACAAGCAAAAATGGTTCGTTCTATTATTTCTATAAAACCAGAATTAAAACAAGTATTGCATAATTTATATCAAAATAAAGAAGTGAAATAGATACCTTTTTATAAGGTATCTTTTTTTATAAGTGCATGTATCGTATGCATAATAATGTCCAATACTGGGAATGATAACGAATTTTAGAGGGGGATGAGGATGGCAAAGCGTAATAATGAATGGACAGAGAGAAAAATAGAGAAGTATATAAAAGAAGGAAGAGGACAAGGAGAATTAAGTAATTATAAACCCTGGTTAACAATACAAAATGTATCTTCAAGAGGAAATAGTAATCGATTAAAGGGATGGAAAACAAATAGGGGGCATGAATTTTTATCTGATTTAGAAGAGAAATATTTTTTTACGCAAGAATGGAGAAAAGAAGTTATAGATATTCGTGAACAATTCCCTTTGAATAGAGAATTAACACATAAAATCTCAGAAGAGAAAGGGATTAATCATCCTATCTGTAAGAATACACAAACATTAGTTGTATTAACTACAGATTTTTTTCTTACGATTCGAAGTGGTGAAAAAATTAAATATATTGCTAGAACTGTAAAACCTAGCAATGAATTAGAAGATAGAAGAACGATTGAAAAATTTGAAGTTGAAAGAGAGTATTGGGCGAGAAAGGGAATTAGTTGGGGGATTGTGACAGAGAAAGATATTCCTATAGAGTTATCTGAAAATATATCTTGGGTATATGAACATTATTATTTAGAAGACATTAAGAATGTAACATTGGTCAAGGTATTTTTAAAGTATTTAATGAATTTTCAACAAGCTGATAAGAATCTTATTAGCCTTTGTAATGAATTTGATGAAAAATACAATTTAGATGTAGGTTCATCAATCAATTATTTTAAATACCTAGTAGCAAGAAAGGTCATTTCCGTAGATATGAGAGAAAAGAAGTTAAATCCAAACAGTTTATGTGTACAAGAAATAACTTTCAATCAAGGAGAAGGTGATAAATGTGATTACGCTATCAGTTAATGAAACATTTAAAGCAATTGATGACGAAAAAATATACAGAGTATTATGGATTGATGAGGGCAATATCATAGCATATTTGATTGATATATTTGATGAGAAGGCTCTCCCTTTTGCCGATACAATCAAGAATATCTATATGAGTTTTGTAAGTGAAAAATATAAAAAAGTCGAGACTCATGAATTATTTCCAGTTATAAATCATGAAGAATTGAAAGAAAACGACATTATTATTAGAGATAAAGCATGGAGTATTATAAAAGATTTAGTAACTCTGGAACCTAGTATTTATAAAAGAAATGAGAGAGGAAGACTAATTAATCCAGCAAAAGAAAAATTTGGTTGTTCTAAACAAACAGTATATAAATATTTAAGGAATTATTGGCAAAGAGGGAAAGTAAGAGATAGCTTAATTCCGGATTATAGAAATTGTGGTAACAAAGGACAGGATAAAAATTGGGGAGAACAAAAAACTGGTCGACCAAGAACAAGAAATAGTACAGGTATTAATGTTACCAAAGAGATAAAAGAAGTTTTTAAGAAGGCAGTTCAATATTATTATTTTACAAGCCCAGAGAATACACTGGTTTATACGTATAAGATGATGATTAGAGATGCTTTTCAGGCTGATGTTCGTTATAAAGACGGTACTAAATATATTGTAATTGAGAATGAAGATAGCATCCCTACATATCGACAATTTTATTATTGGTTTAATAAGGAGTACGGAGTAGAAGAAGTTATTACTGCGAAGTATGGCCGGAAAGAGTTTGAAAGAAATCATAGAGCTATTTTAGGCTCATCTTCTTTTGAGGTTCGAGGACCAGGATCTAGTTATCAAATTGATGCAACAGTTGCTAATGTATATATAACATCTCGGTATAATTCTGATTGGGTAGTAAAGAGACCAATTATTTATTTTGTGGTAGATGTATTTACACATATGATTACAGGTTTTTATGTTGGATTAGAAGGTCCTTCATGGGTTGGGATGATGATGGCATTATTTAATGCAACTGTTAATAAAAAAGAGTTTTGTGAGAGCTACGGTATCCATATTACAAATGAGTGTTGGCCAGCTGCACATTTACCAAAGGAGATTATAGGAGATCGTGGAGAGCTAGAAGGATATAATGTAAATCACTTAAGAGATGCATTAGGTATAAAGGTCAAAAATAATCCAGCTTTTCGTCCAGATTGGAAAGGGATTGTAGAAAAATTATTTGATACATCACAAGAAAAGATACGTCCTTTTTTGCCAGGGTATGTGTCAAAGGATTGGGGGAAACGTGGTGCAAAAGATCCTCGTTTAGAGGCAAAGCTAGATATTGAACAATACACAAAAGTTATCCTTCATTTTATTCTTCATTATAATAAAAATTTTTATATGAAAGATTATATACGTGATGAAAATATGATAGCAAATAACATAAAACCAACTCCAATTGAATTATGGAGTTGGGGAGTGAAAAACAATGGTGGATTATTAAGGATAGATGATCCAGATAAAATAAAATTCTATTTGATGCCAAGAGGACATGCAACGGTAACAGCAAAAGGCATTAAATTTGAAAAGATGCTATACAGTTGTGAAACAGCAATTCAAAAATCTTGGTTTGCTACAGCAAGGACAGAAAAAAGCTGGAAGGTAGATATCTCTTATGATCCTCGAAATATGAATAATATCTATATTCATACAAAAGATGAGCAGATTTTTGAAACATGCTATTTATTAAAGCATCAAGAGAGGTATCAAAATAAAACTTTAGATGAAATTAGACAATTGCATACGCTAGAAAGCAAAAGTTTCAAAAGTGAGGAACATACGTTATTACAAAGAGAGATAAACTTTTTTGATAGCATTCAATCAATTGTTGAGGAAGCAGTTAAGGAAGTAAATCAAAAACAAACAAAGAATTTATCAAAGGCCGAGAAGATTAAAGATATTAAACAAAATACCAAGTTGGAAAGAAAAGTAAGAAGAGTAGAAGAAGTATTTAAGCTTGAAAATGATGACAAGCAAGCTTTGATAGAAGATACGCCTAAAGAGAAAAAAGAAGAGAAATTTGAACGAAAGTCAGTAAAAGAGTTATTTAATAGGACAAGGAGGAAAAAATAGTGAGTGATAATTTAAGAGAAGTTCAGTTGGATAATGGAACATATGCCTTATTAGCCCATTATCAGACTCAGGAATTAGTTGAATATCAAGGAAATCCTTTAATAGAAGCTTTACCTAGTATCTTGTCATACGGGGAAGCTTTTGAACAATTGAGTTTTCTTCCAAATTATCATGAAAAAGAAAGAAATCTATCAGATCATCATCGTTATCATGCCTTATTACGTTTAACCCGTTTTTTTCAACCAATTGGTCAAACACTCGATTTAGAAAGAAGATTCTCACGGTTTTTACGCTATGGTTATGTAAATCGTAATCCCCTTCAAAAACAACATGTTCAAATTTTAAATGAATTACATCATAAACTAGTAAATAATGAAGAGTTCGGTTTGTCAGCAGACATAAGGGCGACTGCATCTAGTTTTACGTTGATGGGATTCTCCGGGATTGGAAAGTCAACAGCTATTGAGCGAATACTTTCGTTATATCCTCAACTAATTATCCATCGACATCCGCTTAATACAATTCAGGTTGTTTGGTTAAAGTTAAATTGCCCCCACGATGGATCTTTAAAATCCTTGTGTCAAAGTTTTTTTGAAAAAATAGATCAATTAATTGGAACAAATTATCTTGAAAGGTATGGAAAAACCTCTAATTCAATAAGTTCTATGGTAACTAGAATGGGACAAATCTCACGATTGCATTGTGTAGGAGCGCTAATAATTGATGAAATTCAGCATCTCTTAGCTACAAAAGGAGTCGCATCAGAGAAGATGATGAATTTTTTCGTTACCCTCATTAATGAAATAGGAATTCCGGTTATGCTGATTGGAACTATGAGAGCAAGAACACTTTTACAAAAGGATTTTAGGCAGGCACGTAGAGGAAGTGGGCAAGGCGATATGATTTGGCAACAAATAAACAATAAAGAAGATTGGGAAGTTTTAATTACAAGTATGTGGGATTATCAATGGACAAAGAAATATGTAGAACTTGACCGAGACTTAATAGATATAATCTACGAAGAAAGCCAAGGTATAGTAGATATAGCGGTAAAGCTGTTTGTATTAGCTCAGGGAAGAGCTATTGAAACGGGAATAGAGAAAATTTCAGTAGAACTAATTAAAAAAGTTAATAAGGAAGATTTAAAGCTTGTGCAACCTATGTTGAAAGCTCTTAAATCGGGTCTTGAAGCAGAGATAGCACAATATGAAGATATAATACCCCTAGATATACAAGATTATATGTTGAATAAGATGCCAGTAATTGATATGAAGGCAAAAATTCAAGCTAAGAAAGAAAAAATTGCAAAAGAGCGTCTGAAAATAGAACCAACAAAGTTAGAAAAAATTATTCTTTCACTTATAAATTTAGATGTTAATGAAAGAGACGCGGAACAGGCTGCAAAATATGTATTAGGAAAATTCCCTAGTTTCAATATTGCAGATTTAATGAAAGAAGCATTACGTTATATTGGGGAAAGAGAAAACAAAAGAAAAAAAATAAAAACCGAAGCAGTAGATGAAAATGTACTACAACTTATTATTAATAATGGTAGAAAGACAAAAATATCTGCGTATGAAGCCTTGAATACTGAGGGATACATCAAAAGTTCATTAGAAGATTATTGTTTTAATGATTAAGATTTTCGAAGAAACACGCAATTAAATGAGGGTTTTCATAAAGGAGATAGAAGATGCTTAAGTATTTTCCTAAACCATATGAAGAGGAGCTATTTTACAGCATAGTAGCTAGGTATCATTTTCATGGTACAGATATATTCAAAGAAAACACTATGAAGGATTTATTTAAAAGTACGGTAATGTTTTTAGGAATTGAATCAATCTCCCACCATATAAAACATTTGGTGGATAAGGTAAAGCTATTTTCAGATTCGTACACTACAGATTATTTTTTAGATAAACATACGATGTTGCCTTTTGTTAAAGCATTTAAAACGAAAAATTGGTATGAAAATATATTAACAAAATTAAACGATGAGGAAGTAATAAAATTCAATTATGCATTGTATAGTTCCAAAAAAGGAGATGTGAAATCTAAAGAGCATCTTTACTATTGTGCAGAGTGTTTAAAAGAGCAGTATCAACTTTACGGTGAAGGATATTGGAACAGATTAAATCAAATACCAGGGGTATTTGTATGTATTAAACATCAGGTTCCATTAATCAAGCATCCTGTTAATATTGTTAAAATAAAAAATCACAATTTTATTTATCCCAATCCAAAGAATAAACATAGTCATGAAGTATATTATGGAACTAAGCTTATGGGTGAATTAATAAGCATTGCTCAAGATATAGATTATTTACTACACAAAGATTTTTCGTCTTTTTCAAAAGAATATTATCTTGAGAAATACGAAACACTTTTGAAGGTTAATGGAATTGGGTATCCGATGTTGAAAAGACATAGGCGATTAAGTGAATTACTTCAAGACCATTACTCACAAACACTATTAGAAATGTTGAATTCATCATTTCTAATAGATGATAGAACATCGTGGATTAAATATGTTTTAGGAGAAAGTGGGATATATGCCTGTCACCCCATTAGGCACATTTTAGTTATGCGATGTTTATGCGGAACTGCAAAAAACTTTTTTGAAAAAGAATATGCGTATGAACCTTTTGGAAAAGGACCTTGGATTTGTATGAACCCTTTAGCTGATCATTATTTACAAAAATGTGTAGAGAAAGTAGAAGTTAGCGTTCACGGTTTAAATCGAGAAGTTCAAGGAGATTTTGTGTGTAGTTGTGGGTTTGTTTATCGGCTTAGGGAGTGGGAACAAAACCCCTTAGCAGTTCCGTATTTCAATAACAGGATTATGCAAAAAGGACATGTTTGGGAGCGAGAATTTAACAAACTTTTATCTAATCAATTAACACAGAAAGAAATAGCCTTGCGAACGAATTTTTCAACAAATACAATACGAAAAATATTGAATGATAGAGAAAACATAACGATAAATATATCAAAGCAAGAAAAATTAGTGATAGAGCAGAGAAAGAAAACATTACAATATAAACAAGAATGGGTAAAACTTCGAAATGAATATCCTAATTATACACGAGCAAGTTTGAATATCCTAAATAGAGCCGCGTATGCCTGGTTAAATAAATATGATAAAAGTTGGCTAGAAGAACATTCGCCTTCTTCAGTTTCAGGTAAGAATATGAGCAAGAGAAACGCAGGCGATTATCATACGGAAGATCTAGCCTATGTAGAGGAAGCTAAAAAAATTATTCATGATTGGGAAAAGTATGAAGAAATTAGAGGGAAACTAATTAGAAAAACGTATGCGGCAATTAGTACAATATTAGCTTCATATAATAAGCTTGCAGTTAAACAAAACTACCCTTTATTGGTGGGGTATATTTCTACTCTTGAGGAATCCGTACAAGATTTTCAAAAGAGAAGGGTTAGACACCAATTAGATACAAGGTTTAAAGGGAAAGTCGTTACTTTATCGGAGATGATAGATAGTGCTGGGGTAAAAGTGGCTATCAAAAATGGTGTAGGAAATATAAAGGAATACGTAGAAAAATTAGTTAGAGATCACAATAATGAGAATTTTATACTACAGGAAGAAAAACATGGTATGAACAAGTAGTACAGAACTATCTTGTACTTTAAGGTAAATTTAAATATGAATTATTGTCTCGTTAGTCTAGAACTATCTTGTAATAATAAGAAAGAATGCCTATCTGTAATGGGCATTCTTTTTATTTATAGTTTAGAACTTTGTTGTAATAAGACAGCTATTTTGATTAAAATAAGTTAAAAAACATATTAATAGGGGATACAAATGATTAATTACTTTTGTATACCATAACTAGAATGAGTGGTTTTTATAAAATTGAAATTTCTATGTTGATTATACAAAAATTACATATGAGATTCGAGGAAATATAAATTTGGAAGCTTTAAAGGTAAATTTATTTTTTACTCTTTCTAAACGGATGTTTTGTATAGAAGAATACAAAACATCCATTATTTTATACGTGTTCTTGATAGTCATCAGGGTTTAAATTGTATATAAACCTTGATGATTATCAAGATTTATATAAATATAATTAGTTTAATCATAAGGAGATGATGGATATTTTAATATCTCAGTAATCTTTTAAATTTTCGGAATAATTTGTTTTACATTTTGTTATAATCCTATATCATATACATACAGGATAAATTTGGAAGAGTTTTAAGGTGAAGTTTCGTATCTATGTAATATCGATAGTAGTTTTAAATGACTAAATAATACTATTCATGTATACGAGGTGAAACAAATGGGGAGACGAGTAAGCGAGAAGAAAACAAAAGAGCAGTTTTTATATGAAAGAAGAAGACAATTAGAAATAATGGAAGGTATTAGTAGCATCTGCAAAGGATGCGATATTTATATAGAATTGAGAAAAACAAAAGCACATAAAGAAGTTGCCAATACATGCGCAAGGAATTGTAAGTTGATTAGTAACGTACAAAAGGAGACAAAGATGTTTTTAGAAACAATTCGATAAAATGAGAAGGGAGGGAAGTAACAGTTGAAATAAATCTATAAAACTTTATAAAAGACCCTCTAATTATTATAAAGTTTAAGTAATAATAATTAGAGAGGTGATATAGATGAAGTACTATTCCATAGGTGAATTTGCTAATTTAATAGGAAAGACAACTCAAACGTTAAGAAACTGGGATAAACAAAATGTTTTTAAACCACATCACGTAACGGATAGGGGTTATCGATATTACTCACAAGAACAACTTAATCACTTTTTGGGTATTAAAGGTGAAATGCAGTTAAACAAAATAGTGATAGGATACTGTAGAGTTAGCTCTCATAAACAGAAAGATGATTTGGAAAGACAAATTGATAACGTAAAAACGTATATGTTTGCTAAAGGCTATCAATTTGAAATCATCACTGATATAGGAAGTGGGATTAGCTATAATAAAAAGGGATTAAATGAACTAATTGATAAGGTCACTAATTCGGAAGTAGAAAAAATTGTTATTCTATATAAAGATCGGTTAATTCGATTCGGGTATGAATTAATCGAAAACCTATGTAATAAATATGGAACGACTATTGAGGTCATTGACCATACAAAAAAGACCGAGAAACAAGAATTAGTAGAAGATTTAATTCAGATTGTCACTGTTTTCAGCTGTAGATTGCAAGGCAAAAGAGCCAATAAAGCCAAGAAGATGATTAAGGAGTTGATGAAAAATGATACTTGCGAGGAAAGTAAGAATAAGACCAAATAAAGAACAAGAACATCAACTTTGGAAATCCGTTGGAACAGCCCGATGGGCTTATAATTGGACATTAGGTAAACAAGAAGAAAATCACAAGCACGGTGGTAAATTTCTATCTGACGGCCTCCTTCGTAAAGAATTAACCGTTCTGAAACAAACAGAAGAATATGTATGGCTATACGAAGTATCCAATAACATTACAAAGCAAGCGATCAAAGATGCTTGTGAAGCATATAAGCGATTCTTCAAGGGGCTGGCTAATAAACCATGTTTCAAAAGCAGAAGAAAATCCAAGCCGTCTTTTTACAACGATAATGTGAAATTGAAAGTTCGAAATAACGAAGTGTTGATTGAAAAAGTTGGATGGATGAAAATTTCAGAATCATTACCAGTCGATGTAAAGTATAAGAATCCACGTATTCATTTCGACGGAAAGTATTGGTATTTGTCCGTTGGCGTAGAAAACGAATGTCCCAAAATAGAATTAACAGATGTCTCACTAGGTATTGATGTTGGTGTGAAGGAACTGGCTGTTTGCTCGGATGGAGAGAAAAAGAAAAATATCAACAAAACACAAACAGTAAAAAAGGTAGAGAAACGACTTCGTAGGTTGCAACGTCAAGTTTCTCGCAAATATGAAATAAATAAGGAGGGAAACCGTTTCATCAAAACCGGCAACATTATAAAAGTCAAAAAGAAAATACAACACTTGCATAGAAGGTTGACCAATATCAGAACAAATTATCTTCATCAAGTCACGAAAGATATCGTGAAAACCAAGCCATATCGAATCGTGATGGAAACCTTGAACATCAAAGGAATGATGAAGAATAAGCACTTGTCTAAAGCTATTGCAAAACAATGTTTATATGAGCTTAAGCGACAAATTCAATATAAAAGCGAAAAATACGGTATTGAATTTATTGAAGCTGATAAATGGTATCCATCTTCTAAGATGTGTTCAAGTTGTGGGAGCATCAAGAAAGATCTAAAGCTGTCTGATCGCATATACAAATGTGCTTGTAGTCATGTCATAGATCGGGATTTGAATGCAGCCATCAACTTGTCACGTTATGAATTAGCCAATTAACACCTAAACGTTATGGCTAATATGTAGGATGCGTTGTATCCGAATTTACGCCCTCGGAGAGTTATATCAAACGGTAGTAGCTTTGGCAAAACCGGACTCGTAGAACAGGGAAATAAACAAACTTTATAGACTTTTATAAGGTTTTGGCAACGGAATAGGTATGAATCAATCATATAGCAGCTTGAATCGCGATGAGTCATTAAATAAAACTATAACACAAGATTCTAATGCAAGAAGTATTAAGCCAATGGCTTATCCAGAAGGAAACACTTTTGAAATTAAGGAAATAGGAAATTATAAGGTACTATCAAAACAGGAAAGTTTAAAATTATTTCAGCGGTACAAACATGGTGAAAAGGATCTACGTGATTATTTATTTCATGTGAATGTAGGACTAGTATTATCTATTGCAAGAAAGTACAAAAACAAGCACCCTGATATAGAGTTTGATGATCTGGTTCAAGAAGGAAATGAGGGAATGTTACGAGCAATGGAAGATTTTAATCCGGCTTTAGGCTATTGCTTTTCCACATACGCTTTTTGGTGGATACAAAAAAGTATGTTAGGAATTATATGTAAAAAAAAGTCTGGGCCTTTTAAAATACCTAATTATGTGAATCAATTTAATTTAAAATATGTCGAGTTAGAAGATAAATATTTACAAATGTATAACAGAACCCCTACGGTGGAGGAAGTTGTAAAAGAGTTAGATGTAACAAGCGAAACAGTCATTAGGCACAACGTATATTATAAGCGAGCTACTACTATGACTTTGGATATAGATACAATAAATGAAGATATAGGTATGTCGAAGCCATTCTATGATGATAATTCAGCAATTCCTTTAATAAATGAGATAGTAATTGAAGACTTAAATTACGAGATATGGTTAATATTTGATGAAGTATTAAACCCAAAACAAAAGATGGTACTAAATCTATGTTTTGGTCTTTTAGATGGTAAAGTGTATTTGCATAAAGAAATTGCAAAAGCACTTATGATAACAACTGAAAGAGTGTCACAAATAAAGGAAGAAGCAATTAAAAAATTGAAGAAATGTGACTATAAAGATGAGATTTTTAATCTACTACATGAAAAGTTGAAAGTTATGGATGAACTTAATATGGCGTGAAAATATATACTCGTATATATCTGAATATTTAGTGCGACGAGTGTATTGCATCTTTTTCTATCTAAAAGTTGGAAACAAATTGATGTATTAAGGGGATAACATGTACTATAACCTCAATAGATGTAAAATAAAAAGAAGGATAAATGGGTGCAACCTGTTTATCCTTTTTTTATTTATTATGCTTTAAAAAATAATATTACCTTTATTTTTCCTTAGTTTTTCTATAGAAATATCTCATGATTAATTATGAAGGATAAATAATTTAATTACTCTCATTAATGAGGTACCAATAGAAAGGAGGCCATTGTTGTTATATGCAAAATAATAGAAAAAGAAACGTAATTAAGGAAAGGATTAGACAAGAAAAAGAACGACGAGAACGATTATTAGCTGAGGAAGAAGAACAATATGAGGATATTCATGAGAATCAAGTAAGTGAGAAATTCCAACAAGAGCATTTGGAACAACAGTTGAAACAAAGTGAAAATAGAGAAGAAAGTGTAGTTTTAAATACACCTAAAAATGAAGCTTCAAATAGTAATCCGGCTCTTGATTGGATTACGACAATTCAAAAACAGTCAAGCACTTCGGAAAGCAATTTTAATAAAGAACAACCAGAAGTAGAAGAAGGTAGAAAAGCAGAGGAAGAAGCAAGGAAACGTAAAGAAGCGGAAGCACGTAGAAAAGCAGAGGAAGAAGCGAGGGAACGTGAAGAAGCGGAAGCACGTAGAAAAGCAGAGGAAGAAGCGAGGAAACGTAAAGAAGCGGAAGCACGTAGAATGGCAGAAGAAGAAGCAAGGGAACGTGAAGAAGCGGAAGCACGTAGAAAAGCAGAGGAAGAAGCGAGGAAACGTGAAGAAGCGGAGGCACGTAGAAAGGCAGAGGAAGAAGCAAGGAAAAGTGAAGAAGCGGAAGCGCGTAGAAAGGCGGAAGAAGAAGCAAGGAAACAGGCTGAAGCACGACGGAAAGAAGAAGAGAAAAAACTTGAAGAAGTAAGAAAAAGAAGATTAGAGGAAGAAAAGAGAATAGAAGAACAAAAGAGACAAAAAATAGTTGTGGTTAAAAGAGAACCAGAAAGTGATGAAATTAATTTAAATAAGAAAAGAAATCTACCAAATGAAACTAGATTTAAACAAGAAGAGAAAGAAGTAATCGATAAAAAAGGAATCTTAAATAATATGAAAAAATATAAGTACGCTATTATAGGAATCGCATCGATTGTTTTATTAATATTAGCAGGTTTTGCCTTTAGCAATTTGAAGAATTCACAGGCTGCATCTGCAAATAATGTAAATAGTTTAGAAGTTAACGCGAATCTAATAAATGGATTAAGGTTATCTGCAGTTCAAAAATATCAAGATGCTGCCTTGGAATTTGATAAAGTGGATTATAAAAAGTTAGGAAAAGAAGATAAAAAGGCAGTTTTATTTACTTATCTTTTAAGCGGTAAAGCACAAAAGGCTATTGACTTAGAGCAAGATTTTGCAGAATCAGTAGTTTCATATTATATAGCTGTAGATAATTTGAAAAAAGTAAAAGAACTCAAAACAAAAAATCCACTAATTCATTTTGAAATTGCAGCATTAGATGACAGACATGAAGAAGTTATTAAATTAAAAGACCATGTTCCACTAGATGGCAGAAGAGAAGGAATTATTGTTAATAGTTATTTGAAATTAAATAAATCTGAGGAAGCTAAAAAGTTTGCTCAAAAGGTTGGAAATAAAGATTTACTTGAAAAAATTAATAATTCTGCACCTAATAGCTCTGCTACCTCTGTAGCAACTATTAGTGCAGGTTAAGTAATGGGGAGGAATTGATTGTGCCATTAGATTATTCGAAAATTTTTAAGAAAGTTTTACTTGCTACTACTGCTACTACCCTAAGTGTTGGGGTAGTTTCAGGCTGCTCGCTGTTTACTTCGGAAAAAAAGAGCACCAAAACAGCATCAGTATCTAAAAAGAAAAAAGATACGGAAAAAGAAAAGAAGAAAGATGAGAAAAAAGATGAAAGTAAGGATGCAACAACTGAGAATTTAAATACTAATGATTTTGATGAAATCATTGATAATGCAAAACGTAGCTCAGATCAAAATTTAGCCGGAATCATTGAAAATAACAAAACCAAAAAGAAATTTGATGATTTAACGGATTCAATTGCGATCGCGGCTATAAATTCAGATAGAAATCTAGCATCAGTTATTGACAGTGATAAATCAAATAATCGTTTTTCAGATTTAAATACTTCAATAGCATCAGCAACAAACAATCCTTCTGTCTCGGATAATAAGGGTAGTAAGAACTTTGTATTTGGTGGCGATCTAAATATCAATGATGGAGTGGCTAGTGCAGATAATTTAATACCTCCAATTAATAATGATAAAAAGCCAACAACTTCTGGAGACTCTAGTGGCGGAGGAGATACAAAACCGCCAACAAGCGGCGATGGTAATAATGGCGGAGGAGATACAAATCCACCAACAGGCGGCAATGGTAACGATGGTGGAGGAAATACAAACCCACCAACAGGCGGCGATGGTAACGACGGTGGAGGAGGTACAAACCCACCAACAGGCGGCGATGGTAACGATGGTGGTACAACAAAACCAGAGAAACCTGAAAAAGATACAGTGGCACCAGTAATTACAGCAAAACAAGGTGTGACAGTATATGTCGGTGATAGTCTAAGTGCAGACGATTTAGTAGAAGTAAAAGATAATAAAGATCCAAATCCAGTAGTGACAGTAGGAGCGTATGATACAAGTAAGGCAGGGGAAATTCAAGTAGCAGTAATGGCAACAGATGCATCAGGAAATCGCTCAAGTACAACAGTAACCATTAACGTAGTAGAAAAAGAAGAGGAAAAAGATACGGAAGCACCAATAATTACAGCGAAGCAAGGTGTGACAGTACATGTAGGAGATAGTCTAACTGCAGGAGACTTAGTAGAGATAAGTGATAATAAAGATCCGAATCCAGTAGTAACAGTGGGAGATTACGATACAAGTAAGGCGGGAGAAATTCAAGTAACAGTAACGGCAACAGATGCATCAGGAAATCGCTCAAGTACAACAGTAACTGTTAACGTAGTAGAAAAGGAAGAGGAAAAAGATACAGAAGCACCAGTAATTACAGCAAAACAGAGTGTAACTGTACATGTAGGAGATAGCTTAAATGCAGGTGATTTAGTAGAAGTAAGTGATAATAAAGATCCGAATCCAGTAGTAACAGTAGGAGCGTATGATACAAGTAAGGCAGGGGAAATTCAAGTAACAGTAACGGCAACAGATGTATCAGGAAATCGCTCAAGTACAACAGTAACGGTGAAAGTAGTAGAAAAAGAAGAAGAGAAGGATACAGAAGCACCAGTACTTACAGCGAAGCAAGGTGTGATAGTACATGTCGGGGATAGCTTAAATGCAGGTGATTTAGTAGAAGTAAAAGATAATAAAGATCCAAACCCAGTAGTAACAGTAGGTGCATATGATACAAGTAAGCCAGGCACAATATCAGTTCAAGTAACGGCAACTGATATTGCGGGTAACAGCTCAACTGTAACGGTAACAGTAAAAGTAGTAGAAAAAGAAGAAGAGAAGGATACAGAAGCACCAGTACTTACAGCGAAGCAAGGTGTGATAGTACATGT